>CANGMO010000161.1 GCA_947454295.1 Verrucomicrobiota bacterium
CCCTGTTCGGTGGGGGACCGGTCCAGCCATCGGCGCTGAGCGTGCTGCACTCGGGAACCGCCGAGCCTCCGGCGAAACAGGCGATTCCCGGGGTGGTCCTGCATCACGATCTGGATGAACTCATCCGCCAGGGCAAGCGGCCCGAGGCGGGACTGTCGTTGCGGGTGTTTGCCGGATATGCCGGCTGGTCGGCCGGTCAATTGGAGGGCGAGATGAAACGCAAGGCCTGGCTGACCCATCCCGCCACTTCCGACCTGATCTTTGATGTGCCCCCCGTCTCGCTGTGGCAGCACATTCTCCGGATTCGCGATAGCTGGCGGGACCGTCTGCTGGCGATGTCTCCGGACGATTTTTCGGTCAATTGATCGGGCATCGGCCGGATCCTTGACGTTGGGGAGCCGGCGGGGAGAGGGTTCGGTTCATTCCGTGTCGCGGATCCTATCGCCATTGTCGTGAATTCCTCCCCGTCCCCCTCCGATTCCGACCGCCGGACCGAACTGGTTGACCTGCTCCGGTCGCTCCACGGGACGACGTGCATCACGTGGCTGGCTCCGGACGACGCGGTGGTGGCACGGCTCCGGGAACAGGGCCAGGGAGTGGAGTCGGTTTCAACCAGCGTTCTTCACTCGAAGCAGGCGACCGACCCGGCCCGGACCCGATGGGCTTCCGGGTCCTGCCAGGCCGTCTGGGTTGGACCGGACGTGGCGGACCTGGGCATTGGATCCCTGGATGCCTTGGTGACCGAGGCCGCACGCATTTCAGGAGGCTCCGTCGGACTGGTGGTGCCGCTCGAATGCGGTCGCACCGCCGCCGATTGGGATGAACGCCTGTTTGCCCTGAATCTCCGACTCCATCCGGTGCTCTGTACGCCGTTGGGGAACCGGCTTCAGACGCTGCTCGCACCGGAAGGCTATGCGGTGCTGCTGTACGAAGCGATTCCCGCTGCGGCGGCTGAAGCCAACCCGTACGCGAACGTTCGAGTGCAGCGACTCGCACCGCCGGATTGGCTGCGCGAAACTGGACGCGGTGCCACGGCCCGGCTCCGGCGCTATGCGCTGGCCCGCGAGTGCGTGCGTCCCGGAATGGAAGTGCTGGAGGTGGGCAGTGGACGCGGCTGCGGGGCGGCGATCCTGCGGGTGGATTTGTCGGTGCGGTTCACCGGCGTCGATCGCGACCGCGCCGCCGTCGAGTACGCGCAACGTCACTATGCCTCAACCGGCGGCGGAGCGCGCTTCCTCGCGGGAGGGCTCGAGCGGCTTTCCTTCGCGGAGTCGGAGTCGTTCGATCTGGTGGTTTCGTTTGACACCCTGGAGTCGATGATCGATCCGGAGGCATTGCTTGCGGAGCTGCATCGTGTGTTGAGGCCGGGAGGGCGTTTGATCCTGTCGGCGGCGAACCAGTGGCTGGACGGGCAGGGGAGAAACCACGTCCCCGGACATCTTCATGTTCTCGATTTTTCTCAACTGACCCGACTGCTGGGGCGGGGCTTCCGATTGGAACAAGTGTACCGTCAAAATGCCGGCGGCGAGTGGAAGCGCGCACAAGAGGACCGGTTTGAGCGGATTGAAGGCCAGGAGCCTGGGGCATCGGCGCAAGCGGATGCCGAATGGTGGGTGGTGGTTGCAGTGCGCGAGGCGGTGCCAGCGGAGCCGACGGGAGTCGCATCACCGGCGTCGAATCTCAAAGTGAGTTCCTCACTCGACCGGCAATTGCGGGTGGCGCTGCTGGATGAGCCCGAGCGGCACCGTGAGTTGTTTGGGCAGGCGCTGGATCAGCTGAATGCCCAGCGGGTGGATGCTCGGAATCTCTCCGCGGAGGCGCTGGTGGCGGCAGCCCCCGACGTCTTGCTGCTGAGCCGCGAGTGGACGCCGGAATGGCGATTGGCCGCCGCGGCGTGCGGCCGGGCAGGCATCCCCGTGGTCTATGTCATGGATGGGGTGCTGGAGTGGTCCTACGTTTGGAACAACCTGAGCCACATCCGTCCTCAGGGCGCGATGTTGCAGCCTCTGATGGCCGATCATCTGTGCGCCATTGGCCGGCATCCGGCACGGATTCTGGCCACGCTGGGACTTGGACCGCGGCTCCACGTGGTCGGCCTTCCGCGGCTGGATTCGTATCCGAGGACGCGCCGCATCGAGGCCGGGGCCGCACCGCGAGTGCTGATCGCCACCGCCCGCACCGCAGGACACGATCCCGAGCAACAGCTGATGGCGCGCCGTGCGCTGCGCGATCTCAAGGCCTATTTCGACACGGTGCCCGCCATTCAGCCCGTCTGGCGGATTGCCGCCGATCTGGCCGAGGATATCGGTGTGCGGCCGGATATCTCCGACTCGTTCTCGGCCGCTCTCGAAGCAGCCTCGGCATTGATCACCTTTCCGTCGACGTGTGTGATCGAGGCGATGCTGAAGGGTGTTCCCGTTGGCCAGATCGAATACCGGGCGGTGCCGTTGTACGTCTCGGCTGCCTGGGAAATTCGCTCGGTGGAGATGATACCGTCCGTTGTTCAGGAGCTGCTCCATCCGCCGGCGGAGAAGATTGCCTGGCAGAACGCCTGCCTTGGCGATGAATTGGAAGCGGGCAACGCCACCGAACGTCTCGTGGCTGTGATCGAGCAGGCGATCCGACGCGGCGGTGGATGCGCCGCCGGTGAGGCGTCTGTGTCACCTGGGGACGGGCCTCTCGACTACCGGCAGGTGCATTCGGAACTCAGCACATTTGCTGCGGCCCCGTTGGCACGGGTGCAGTATGAGCTCGATGCGGCGCACCGATTGTTGAGGGAATCGCGACAGCAACGAAATCGCGGATTGGGGCAGGCGGCGGAGCTGGTGGAATCCGCGTATGCACGCGACATCACGGAGTTGCGGGTCTTCTCGCTGGTCGACCAGCTGGCCTCGGCGACCATCAAGACGGAGCGGTACGGTTCGGTTTCCGCAGGACCGGCCACGCTCGCCGGCCGAACCTGTCGCACTCTCTTCCTGGGTGCCCCGGCGCGGGCCACCTGGCGGTTGCCGGTGGGGGGCGAAGGAACCTTTTCGTTCGCGATCGCGATTCATCCTGATGCGTGGACCAATGCTGAAAGTGGCGCCTGCGCGTTCCGGGTGCGAATCAACCGGAGCCCGGTTCTGGAGGCCGTGATTGACGTCCAGGCGGAACCGGGCGATCGCAAATGGCACTGGTTTTCGCTGCCGGTGGCGGCGCTGCCTGCGGAGGACGCGGGATGCCACGAGGTGGAACTGGCGGCTGATGGGGTCGGGGGTGAAGCCTTTCGCTGGACCATTTGGCGCAATCCGCAGTTTGTCTGGAACGATTCGAAATCGGAATCGACGGGTTCCTGGACCCCAGGCGCGGCCCGGCTACCCGACTATTACGTCGCGGGACGAACGGTGGTGTAGCGCCTTCTGCGGTGGCGGTGTCGGCGTTCGGCTAGACTTCCCAACTCCACGAAAAACGGGGCGGCCCATGTAGGCCGCCCCGTTTGCTTGGGATGCTAAGTCTGTGTTCCGATCGGGCGCTCAGGGCGCCGTCACGCGGTAGAATCCGCTCGCCGCTGCGGCCGGAGTGCTGAAGGTGCGGTCCGCGGTCGTCGTGGCATCAGTCCAGGCGTCGGTGATCGCCGCCTTCTTCTGCACCGTGAACGGGCCGCTGCCGCCGGTCCAGGTCAGCACCAGGTTGGCGCCGGATTTGGCGGCGGTGACGGCGATGGCGCCACTGCTGCCGACGGCCGGGGTCGGGTCATCCTGCGGGCTGGGATGGCTGAACACGGTGTAGAAGTTGAGCTCCTTCAACGGGGCTCCAGTGGCGGCATTCAGCGTGGCGCCAAGGGACGGCTTGTTCTGCAGATTGATCTCTCCCTTGGCGGCGATGCAGATCTGTCTGGTGGTGGTGGCCACACTCATTTGGAAGGTGTGGATGCCCTGGGTCTTCGCCGCGTTGATGAACGGGAAGAAGCTCGGAGTCAGTGCCGTGAACTTCATCGTGTCGCCATTGAAGGCCAGCACGCGGGCCGCCACCTGGTTGGCCTCGTAGCCGTCCGGGCTGGAGACCCAGGAGACGACCACGCGATTGAGGGCGTCGACTGCGAGGTTGGCGCGGTCGTTGTTGCCGACGAACGCCGGCTCGCTGGCGTCGAACGTCGCCGTGCGCTGCGGATCGCGGGTGTCCCACACAGCCACCTTCACAACCTGCGCGTCGGTCACCTTGCCGGAGAGGAAGATGTAGGGGCTGTTGATATGACCGGCGAGGCGCGTGCCGTCACCGCGGCCGCCGTCGAAGCTGGCGCCCGAGGAGGTCTGGGCAATCACGCCCTTGGCGTTGCCGTCATTGTCGAACAGGTAGATCACGCGGGTGGCGGTCCCATCCTGCGGCTTGCAGCGGATCGCGAAGCCACCCTGGTAGGCGGCGACGTTCGACCAGATGTCGCTCTTGGCCACCACGAAGGTGTCCTTCACGATTTTGCCATCCGGGGCGAAGATGGTCGCCAGGACGGCGTCCACCGGGGCGATGACGTGCGAGCGATCCTCCACCACGGAGAGGAAGTTGCCGTTGCCCAGACCCACCACATCACCGCCAAAGCGCGAGACCTGGTTGCCGGCGGCGGTGCCCGAGGTCAGGCGGCCGTTGGAGGAATCCTGGGCCTTCATCAGCGGCGTGGGGGTGAGGCTGGTGAGGTTCAGGTCGTAGGACTGGACCGTGCCGTAGCGGCCGTCCGACAGGCGATCGAAGCCGAGGTTCCAGCGGTTGTCCGAGCCGAACTGCGCGATGGTGTGTGGCGAGGCCTCGGCGCCGACGATGTAGTGCGTGGCACCAGGGCGGGTGTCGCCCGCGACGCGACCGGGATTGCCGTTCTGGCGCGAGGCGTTGATCGGGCCGCTGAACGGCGCCTTGGAGTCGTCGTAGAACCCGTCCACGGTCTTGCCGGCGCGGCCATCCACCGGCTGGATGGCGACCACGTAGCGCTGCTTGCCGTCGGTGGCGTCAAAGCCATCCGCAAAGGTGTTCCCCTCGATCAGGAACGCCGAGTTGCCAAGCACGCTGGCATTGGGCTCCCAGTTCCCGAGCGCGTCGTTCTGCGGAACAATGATCGGCTTGTCGGGCACGATGCGAGTCAGGCCGATCGACTCCACGCTACCGGGGATGATCACCGGAAGATTGGCGACCGCGGCTGCCGAGATCGGGCCGGTGATGGAGTTCGTCCCGGGGGTGCCGGTGGCTGCGGACGTGTAGGTGACGGCCAGCGCGATGGAATCACCGGGGGCGATGGGCAGGCCGCGCAGGTCGATCTTGAACTTGTTCGCCGCGCTGTCTTGGTCGCCCGCGCCGCCATCGGCGAAGGAGCCAGCGTAGGTGCCCGGGAGATTCAGCCCCAGATCCGCCGCCTTTTTGTCGACCACGTAGATGTCGACGACGCTCTTGGTGTAGGTGCCTGTCTTGGGGACCGGCAGGGTGCCGGTGAGGATGCCGTCGGTGATCGAGCTGATCACCGGCACGACGCCGTTGGCGGGAGTGTCGATGGCGCCGGCGTAGTAGTCGGCGTAGGCGCGGCTGTCGGCGCCATCCGCAAACGGGAATCCGGCAAATGCCGCATTCACGAACTTGTTGCGGCGGGCGGTGATCGGGGTGGTCACACCCGACTGCACAAAGCGGGCACCGGGAATGTTGGATACCAGGTTTCCCTCGATGTCGTCGCTCACGCCGTCGCCGTTGGAGCCGACGCGGATGGACGCGTTGCCACCGGGAAGCGAGATCAGGTCGGGCGTGAAGGTGGTGAGCGCCGGCTGCGCGGTGGTGCCGTCGACGCCCACGCCAAAGAAGTTGCCGGCCACGACCGCGTTGGTGGCATTGCTGTAGAACTCGATGTCGTGACTGTAGGCGGTGTGGGCGATGATGTTGCGCTCATTGCCGTCGCTCTTGCCGTCGCCGTTGGTGCCGATGATGGTGTTGTCGGTCACCCGGCCGTTTTCCATGAACTCAATGCTGGCATCAC
>CANGMO010000162.1 GCA_947454295.1 Verrucomicrobiota bacterium
GACGAAGTTCTTGCACGCAGTCTTGTGGTCCACGCCCACCAGCAGGCCCTGGCGGATCATGTCGTCGAGCGACTCGAAGGCGAGATACGGATTCACCGCACCGCATCCGTAACCAACGAGCAGCGAGAAGTGGTGCACTTCGCGGGGTTCACCGGATTCGAGCACCATGCCAACGCGGGTGCGGGTGCCTTCGCGGATGAGGTGATGGTGGAGACCGCTCACCGCGAGCAGCGCCGGGATGGCGGCATTCTTCGCGTCCACGCCGCGATCGGAGAGGATGAGGATGTTGATACCTTCCTCGATCGCCTTGCTGGCCTTCTTGAAGAGATCGGACAGCGCCTTCTCGAGTCCCTTGGCGCCCTTTTCCACCTTGTAGAGGATGGGCAGCGTGATGGACTTGTAGCCCGGCTGATCGAGGTGCTTGAGCTTGGCGAATTCCTCGTTGGTGAGGACCGGATTCTTCAACTCGATGAGGTGGCAGCTCTCGGGAAGCGGGTTGAGCAGGTTCTTTTCCGAGCCGATGGTGGTCACCGCGCTGGTGACGATCTCCTCGCGGATGCAATCAATCGGCGGATTGGTGACCTGGGCGAAGAGCTGCTGGAAATAGTTGTAGAGCAGCTGCGACTGGTTCGACAGCACGGCGAGCGGCGTGTCGGTACCCATCGAGCCGACGGCTTCCACGCCATCACGAGCCATGGGAACCATCAGCAGGCGCAGGTCCTCGAAGGAGTATCCGAAGGCACGCTGACGCTGCAGCACGGTTTTGTGGTCGGGAGCGGGCAGCTCGGCCGGATCGGGCAGCGAGGCGAGCTGGATGAGGTGCTGGTTCAGCCACTGGCGGTAGGGCTGCTCGGCGGCGATCTCGTTCTTGATCTCCTCGTCGGCGACAATGCGGCCCTGCTCGGTGTCGATGTAGAACATGCGACCCGGCTGGAGGCGGCCCTTCTCGCGGACGTTGGCCGGGGCGATGTCGAGCACGCCGACCTCGGAGGCCATGATCACCTGATCGTCATGGGTCACGTAGTAGCGCGAGGGGCGCAGGCCGTTGCGGTCGAGCGAGGCGCCAATGCGGATGCCATCGGTGAAGGCGATGCACGCCGGACCGTCCCACGGCTCCATCAGGCAGGAGTGGTATTCGTAGAACGCCTTCTTCTCGTCGCTCATCGACTCATGATTCGCCCAGGGCTCCGGGATCATCATCATCATCGCGTGCGGCAGCGAACGGCCGGCCAGCACGAGCAGCTCGAGAACGTTGTCGAACATCGCCGAATCGGAGCCGTGAGGATCCACGATCGGCAGAATCTTGCTGATGTCGTCACCAAACGCGTCGGTGGCGAACAGCGCCTCGCGGGCATGCATCCAGTTGATGTTGCCGCGGAGCGTGTTGATCTCGCCGTTGTGCGCGATGTAGCGGTAGGGATGCGAGCGGTTCCAGGACGGGAAGGTGTTCGTGCTGAAACGGGAGTGCACCAGGGCCAACGCCGTCTTCATCAGCGGGCTGCGCAGGTCGGGGAAGTATTTGCCCACCTGCTCGGTGAGGAGCATGCCCTTGTACACCATGGTGCGGCTCGAGAGGCTGCACACATACCAGTACGCGCTGCCGTCCATGGTGGAGCAGCGGATCTCGTTGAAGGAGCGCTTGCGGATGACGTACAGCTTCCGCTCGAAGGCCAGATCGTCCTTCACGTCCTCACCGCGGCCGATGAACGGCTGGCGGATCGCGGGCTCGCCCGCCTTGGCGGTGTCACCCAGCGAGGAGTTGTCGGTGGGCACGGTGCGCCAGCCGAGGAATTCCTGTCCCTCCGAATTGACGATCTTCTCGAAGGCCAGCTCGAGCTTGCGGCGCAGCTTGGCGTCCTTGGGCAGGAAGATCAGGCCCGTGCCGTAATGGCCGGGCTCGGGCACCTTGATGCCGGAGCTCTTGAAGGACTCGGCGAGGAACTCGTGCGGCATCTGAATGAGGATGCCGGCGCCGTCGCCGGTGTTGACCTCGGATCCGCAGGCGCCGCGATGGTCGAGGTTGTTGAGGATTTGGAGCCCCTGTTCGACAAGCGCGTGCGATTTGTGGCCCTTGATGCTGGCGACGAATCCGACGCCGCAGGCGTCGTGCTCGTTCTGCGGGTCGTAGAGACCCTGCTTCGCCGGCGGAACACTCCGCGGCGTGGGTTGCGAGGCCAACTGATCAGTACTGTTGCTCATGCTTGTCGTGCGAAAACGGATTCCGAAAACAGCCCCACGGGACAGTGTCTCCCGCGGCCGCAGGCGAACCCTGCGGTCAATCCGTCAAAGGTAGGGGTGAAGTCACTCGGTCGGTCAAGCAGTAGATGCAGGCAGGACGGCTTCTCCCCCTCCCTTCCCCACCCCGTAGCCGACGACGCGCGGAGGCGGATCCCCCGTGCCAAGGAAGTCCCCCGAGCTCCATTGGAGCGGCCCAATTTGTGGACGCGAAGGCCATGCGACCTTCGAATTTCAATCTTCGACCCCGCCGAGTCGCTGCCGTCGCCTACTTCACCGAGTCGAATTCCTCCCAAAGCACCCCAGTCTCGGTGAGGATCCGCTTGGCGATGGTGATTTCCTCGAGCCAGCGCTCGTTGAGGTGATCGGTCGGAACCACCAGCCGTTTGATGCCCGACTGCACAATGGCCTTCGCACAGTCGGCGCAGGGGAACAATCCCGTCACGTACAACGTGCACCCAGCCACTGCCGCCCCGTTGCGCGCGGCAAAATGGATGGCGTTGGCCTCGGCGTGGCAAATGTACTGGTACTTGGTGGGCCGCTCCCAGAGGTCCGGGGTTTCCGCCATGCCTGCCGGCATGCCGTTGTAGCCGGTCGCCTTCACCGCGTGCGTCCCGGGCTCCACGATCACCGCGCCGACGCGCGTGGCCGGATCCTTGGATCGCAATGCCACCGTCCGCGCGATCTCCATGAAATAATGGTCCCAGTTCATCGAACAAATCCCCGTGTCCAATTCAAAATGAGGAATGAAAAATCAGAAATGGAGTTCACCGCTCGCCATCCCCCATTTCTCATTTTTCATTTCCAATTTTTAATTCTGCCTTCCCCCCGCCGTCCGAATGACGAAGTCCACCAGCGGCTGGCACTCGAAGAAGCCACGCCACATGTTATGTCCCTGACCCGTGGCGACCTGCAGTTCCACCGGACCGTGCAGCTCGACGTACCGCTGCCGGACAGCCTCGGAGTTGCGTGCCAGGGGCACCAGGGTGTCGACGTCCCCATGCAGGAGATACAGCGGCACCTTCGCGCGGGCCAGCGGACGCAGGCGGTTCACCGGGTTGTAGCGATCGAGTCGATTCGCCAGGCCCGCGGCATCGAGATGATAGGCCGATGCCGCCTTGTCGATTCCGGGATAGCTCGTGAGGTCACACACCGGATAAATGCCCGCAATGCCGGCGACCGAGCGCGGGTGCTCTGCACTCCAACTGAGGGCCATGAGTCCGCCTCGACTGCGGGCGAGGAACACGGCGCGCTTCGGCAGCCCCTGCTTGCGGCACATCTCGGCGTAGAAGGCGTCGAACACCCGGTTGCCGTCCGGACTGCCATACGATTCCCCGGCGTCCACCCCGCCGATGGCGAGTCCCGCCGCGAGGAACCGTTCGAACATCCAGCGCTCCTCCGGGCCGGGAAGACCGGGAAGTGTCGGCGTGTACCAAACCCAGCCCCGGACCGGCCCTTTCTCAGGACGAATCAGGAACCCCTCGTGGCCGGCAACGGTGAATACCGAACCAGGTAGCGGCAGCACCTTGGCGGGCGCCGCCGCCGAGGCGGCAGGCGTCACCGCCACGGCGCCGGCTGTCGCCATCACCAACAGCGACAGGCATCCGGCCCCCAGGGCACGCAGACTGGCCAGCAGGTGGCTCATGAGATCACTTGAACACCGCCGCCTTTTGATCGCCGCGCGACAGGAGGAAGGCCATCAGGTCGAGAATTTCCTCCTGCTTAAGCGTGTTGAGCAATCCCTCGGGCATCGGAGAGATCTTGGAGGGTTCCACCTTCGCGATGTCGCTGCGGCGCACGTTGGTGAAGTCGCCGGGCGCGGACATGTCCTCCATGATCATCATCACCTCTTCATTCAGGTTCGCCACACGGCCGGTGACCGTGTCCCCGTTCTTCTTGGTGATGACAATGGGGGCGTACTGATCGCTGACCTCCTTGGACGGTTCGATGATCGATTCGAGGAGATCCTTCGGGCTGAAGCGGCCGCCGATGCCGGTGAGATCGGGTCCCACGGCGCCGCCGTCCCCGGCGAACCTGTGGCAATTGAAGCATCCCACCGCGCCGAAGAGATCATGCCCCTTCTGGAAGTTGCGGTGACGCAGTCCGCTCGCAAGCACCGGCGTGAGGTCGGCAACCTTCCACTCGTGCACCGTGCTCCGCCCCGCCAGCAGATTCTCCAGCGGCTTCTTCACCACCGGCTTGGCATTGAGCACATCGGCCAGCTGGACGCGTTCGGCGTCGCTGACGTTGGCCAGCGCATCGGCTTTGATGTCACGCAGGAATCCCGCCAGCGAGGCGCCTCCGCGGAAGCTCGCTGCCTTGAGGAACCAGCCGAAGTAGGCCCGGTGCAGCTCGGGGGTCCACCCGGTCTTCAGCACGCGAATGGCACGGGCGAGGTCCAGCTGTTCCTCCTGCGAGGGCGCCGACTGCAGCGCGGCGACCAGGCGGGCGGCCGCGTCCGGGGCCTCGAGGTAAACCAGGAAGGGCGCGAGCTCCGCGTTCAACTCGCGTGAGCGG
Organism: Verrucomicrobiota bacterium; assembly: GCA_947454295.1. Lineage (GTDB taxonomy): Bacteria > Verrucomicrobiota > Verrucomicrobiia > Limisphaerales > UBA9464 > CAIVQB01. Next base: position 4,753 of record CANGMO010000162.1, read on the forward strand.
GCCGGATAAAGCGGGCTGACGCGGGACAGCAACGCGCGGCGCATCGGATCACTGGGCGACCCCAGCCGGGTGAACAGCAGCGCGTTGGCGCGCAACCACTCCAGCTGCTGGGTCTCGTTCAGGGCGCTCCACGAAATCCGCTGCAGCACATCAAACATCTTCTCCTGAAGCGCGGCATCGGGGGCGGCATCGGTCGGCTTGGAGTGGAAACGATCGCGATGGGTGACCCGCGCCAGAGCGATCATCGCCTGGATCGAGGCCTCGGGATCCCTCTCGGCCAGCGCGCGATCGCGCCACGATTCCACCGGCTGCCACTCGATCGCCACTCGCGCGGCAAAGCGGAGATTGCGGTCACGGCTCTTGAGGAACGGCCAGGCCTCGGCGACCGCCTTGGGGTCGGCGTGACCGTGGAAGGACTCCAGACGCCGGCGCTGCCCGCGTTCCTTCTCGCCGCCCTTCATCCCCTTGGAGGAGGCCGTGGATTCGGCGCCGGTATAGATCACGCGATACAAACCCGACTGCGTCTTGCGACCGCCGATGGTGAAGTACAGGGCGCCGTCCGCGGGATTCACCACGAGATCGGTGAGCGGCAGCGGCGAACCAGAGATGAATTCCTCCAGCTGCCCGGTGTATCCGGAGCCGGCTGGCTGAAGGTGGACGGCGTACAACTTGCCGTAGCTCCAGTCGTTGATGAACAACGCCTCCTGATACTTCGCCGGAAACTTAGCGCCATAGCCAAAGGTCACGCCGGTCGGGGAACCAGGACCGACATTGACGACCGCCCCGAGGCTGTCGGGGTAGTAGGCGGGCCACTTGCCCGCACCGCTGCGCCATCCGAATTCGGCGCCGCTGACCACGTGATTCACACGCGTCGGACGGTACCAGGGAGTGTTGAGATCCCACTCCATGTCGGCATCGAAGGTGAAGAGTTCGCCGTCGCGGTTGTAGGCGGCGTCGTACTCGTTGCGGAAGCCGGTCGCGAGCAACTCCCAGTCGCGTCCCTCGGGATCCGTCTTGGCGATCCATCCGCCCGGGGCGAGCACGCCCTTCATGAAGCCGTTACCGTCCCAGAGGCGCGGCAGCAAATGGTCCTCGGACCAGAGCTTCGGTACGCGCGACGAGGAGATCTCGGTCACCTTCGTTTGATTGCCGGAGACGATGGTGAGGGACTTGCCATCGGGCGACTTCAGGATGGCGTGGGGCCC
>CANGMO010000163.1 GCA_947454295.1 Verrucomicrobiota bacterium
GCACGGGATCGTGTCGGAGGCGCGGATGGTTCTTGTTGATGCCGGATGCCAATCGCTCGAGCAGCGCGTCCCGATCGGGTCCGGCCGATACGATCAGGTCCTCCAACCGCCAGATCTGTCCCGGCTTGAGCTCAAGATCCTCGGTATCCAGCACCGCCTGGATCCGCTCCGCGTTGAAATGAAGTTTCCCGCTGAAGCGCCGGCACGAGGTAAAGCCAATCAACACCCGGTCCAGCCCCGCAGGCGAAACCATCATCATGCCGTACCCGGTTCGGAATCCCGCCGGCTCAGGCAGGCGGTAGTGGCCCCGATCGGTGTAGTCCCCGACGTCGTGCGGAGCGGCCAGCGTGCCGGAATTCTGCGAGAGCATCTGGAATCCCTCGGCATACACTGGCGTCTCGCCGCGGAGCCCGTGCGCCAGATCGAACACCACGACCTCGTGAACCCGGACGGGCACCGACCCAGTGTTGCGCAGGCGCAACTCGCAGACCTCCCCGCGCCAGCTTCGCTCCAACCGCAGTCCCGACGCCTCGCCGCCCGAGGCCGCCACCACCCGCGACGCCGGGTTCGAGCGGATCCGCGGCACGAGACCGGGAACCTCCGCGACAACCCGCTCTGCGACCCCGGCCATCAACAGGAGGCACGCCAGGGCGTTCACGCGAATGCGGAGGGGGAATTGGGTGAGGACGTGGAACATGGGATGGAGGGGAACCCATCGGTGCTGCGCGGGCAAGGCGAGGCTGCTGGGAATCACCGCGGCCATCGCGCGGCGGCTCTTTTCAAGAGGTTCAGGAACGAGAGGGCGAACCTCCTGGCGAGCCGGGTGGGCGGACGCGCAAATCTTCGTCCCGCGGCGTACCACCCGCCGTCCACGCACCCGCTACGGCAGGAGCCTCGCGCCACCCCGCGGTAACCGCTGCGTGGTGAAGATCTCAGACGGTGGCCTGGGCCGCATCCCCGGGGCAACGACGGCGCTACCGCTGGTCGTTGTGAATCTACGGCCGAGCGGCAGCTCGGCCCCACCTGGAATCGACGAGCGTGCGGCACGGATGCCCGCCCTTACCTCCCCTCTCCTCAACCCTTCAACGCCTCAACTCCCCCCTTCCCCCATTTGACGCATATTCCTTTTTCTGGCATATTCCCCTCACTGGTATGACAAAACCCCGCCTTCTGGAGGTGTATCACTGCCTGTGCGACGAGACCCGTCTCCGGATCGTCCACCTGCTGCAGCAGTCGCCGCTGTGCGTGTGTCATCTCCAGGATCTGCTGGGGCTCACGCAGGTGGCAGCGTCCAAGCAGCTCGCCTACCTGCGCAAGCGGGGGTTGGTCGAGGCGCGGCGCCATGAGCAGTGGATGATCTATTCCCTGCCGGAGCGCCCCTCACCCGAGCTCGACTGGCAATTGCGCTGCCTCCAGGACTGCGTCACCACCCATCCGATTTTCAAAGAAGATCTCCGCCGGCTGAAAAAGCTGCAGCCCGACTGCTGCTGGGTCGCCAAGGCCGTCCGCCGCAAGCGCCCCGCCACCCCTCTCCCCCAGGAATAGACTCCCATGTCCACCCCAAAGCCCCACCCCACTGTTCTGATCCTTTGCACCGGAAACTCCTGCCGCAGCCATCTTGCGGAGGGCATCCTTCGCGCGGTTGCCGGAGACATCCTCCGGGTTGAAAGCGCCGGATCCAAGCCAGCCGGCTACGTGCATCCGTTGGCAGTCGTGGTGATGAAGGAGATCGGCATCGACATCTCCGCGCATCACTCGAAACACATGAACGAGTTCCTCAATCAGCCGGTGGAAACGGTGATCACCGTCTGCGGCAATGCCGATCAGGCCTGCCCGATGTATCCGGGTCAGTTGAACCGCCACCATTGGGGATTCGACGATCCGGCGCACGCGACCGGAACCGACGAGGAAAAGCTCGCGGTGTTCCGCCGCGTCCGCGATGAGATCCGACGCGTGTTCACCGCCTACGCCGAGGGACGCCGGGATCAATCCAAGTCCAAAAACCCATCCAACCCATGAGCGAAACCTCGATTCAATTCGGTCAGAAGCCACGCCTGCCGGCCGCCAATTCCAAGACGGTGGAGGTGTTTGATCCGGCGATGTGCTGCTCCACCGGCATCTGCGGACCGGATGTGGATTCCAAGCTCGTCCAATTCGCCGCCGACCTCGGCTGGCTTCGAACGGCGGGCGTCGCAGTGCAACGGCACAACCTGGCGCAGGATCCGGCCCGGTTTGTGGGTCAACCGCTGGTCCAGGCGGCGCTGGCCAAGGACGGGGAGGCGGCGCTCCCGGTGATCCTGTGCTGCGGACAGCTCGTCTCCACGGGGCGGTATCCCCATCGCGACGAACTCGCGACGCTGCTCGGTCTCCCGACTGCCCCACCCTCCGCGGAATCGAACTCATGTTGTGGCGATTCCCCCTCGTGTTGCGGTGGCTCAACGGCATCCTGAGGCAATGCCTGCATCCTCCGAACTTCCGCTGAGTGGCCTGCTGGCCAGTCCAACGCGGTTTCTCTTTTTCACCGGGAAAGGCGGCGTTGGAAAGACTTCCATGGCCTGCGCCTCGGCCGTGGCGCTTGCCGACCGTGGGCTGCGGGTGTTGCTGGTCAGCACCGATCCGGCATCCAATCTGGATGAGGTCCTTGGGGTCTCCCTCTCGTCGGTTCCCACCGCGGTTCCGGAAGCCCCGGGGCTTTCGGCTCTCAACATTGATCCTGCCGCGGCAGCGCATGCGTATCGGGAGAAGCTCGTCGGCCCCTTCCGCGGGAAGCTGCCCGATGCCCTGGTTCGCAGCATGGAGGAGCAACTCTCCGGCGCCTGCACCATGGAGATCGCCGCGTTTGATGAATTCTCCCGGTTGCTCGGAGATCCCCGATCCACGGTGGGGTATGATCACGTTATTTTCGACACCGCACCCACGGGCCACACCCTGCGCCTGCTGTCCCTGCCCGGCGCCTGGAGCGGCTTCATCGACGCCAACCCGGCCGGTGCTTCCTGCCTCGGCCCGCTTTCAGGTCTTGAGGCACAAAAAGCGATATACGCGCAGGCGGTCGCCAGTTTGAGCGATTCCGCACGAACCACGCTGGTACTAGTTAGCCGCGCCCAGCGGGCCGCGCTGACCGAAGCCCGACGCACCAGTCACGAGCTCTCGCTGCTGGGGGTGAACCATCAGCGGCTGATTCTCAATGGCCTGTTCCACGCGGCAGGGATCGATCCCACCGCGCAGGCGCTTGAACAGCGGGAACGCAGCGCTCTCGCCGGCGCCGCGGCGTTTCTCGAACCCCTCGCCCCCAGCCATGTCCCGCTGCGGGCAACCAATCTGGTGGGCCTCGCCGCGCTGCGGGCGTTGACCTCGGCGCCGGCGGCGGCCGAACCGAAGGCCCAGGAATCCTCCGTCGCCACGCTCCCGACGTGCGGCACCCTATCAGATCTGGTGACCGACCTGGCCCGCCAGGGACACGGCGTCGTGATGACCCTTGGCAAAGGTGGCGTGGGCAAGACCACCATCGCCGCCGCCATCGCCACCGAATTGGCGCGGCGCGGCTTCAAGGTCCGACTGACCACCACGGATCCCGCTGCTCACGTGGCAGCGGCGGTGGGGGACGGAACGGGTGTGGTCGTGGATCGCATCGATCCCCACGAGGAAACCCGTCGCTATGCCGAATCGGTCCTTGGTTCCACAGGGACTCAGCTTGATGCCGACGGGCGTGCGCTGCTGGAGGAGGACCTGCGTTCCCCCTGCACCGAGGAGATTGCCATCTTTCGCGCCTTTGCCCGCACCGTGGCGCAGGGACGGGATGAATTCGTGATTCTCGACACGGCGCCCACCGGCCACACCTTGCTCCTTCTGGACGCGACCGAATCGTATCACCGCGAGATCGCAAGAAAGGCCAGCGACCTCCCTACCGAAGTTCGCGAACTGCTGCCGCGACTCCGGGATCCGGACTTCACAAAAATGGTCGTGGTCACGCTGCCGGAGCCGACACCGGTTCATGAAGCCGCCATGTTGCAGACGGATTTGAGGCGCGCGGGCATTGAGCCGTTTGCATGGGTCATCAATCAAAGCCTGTCCGGATGCGGCACGCAGGATCCCCTGCTCCGCGAGCGCGCCGCGGGCGAAACCCGATTCATCCGCGAGGTGGCTGAAGGACTCGCCCGCCGGACGATTCGAGTCCCATGGGTGCTCCAGGATCCCGTCGGCGCGGGAGGACTTGCCCAGTTGTTCCCGGATCCCGCGATCACGCCCCCCGGCTGACGCCCCGACTACTTGGCGTAGGTCAGTCCGACCGGTTTCCAGGCTCCGCCTATCTTGGCGACCGGGATCTCCAGTTTCGACGAAGTGGTCGGACCGGTGACCGGGCCGGAGGTGGAGCCGAGGGATCCAACTTCGAGCACCACCCAGTGTGTCGGGGGCGCGATGAACTTCAGCGGACGACCCGCGTGGATTCCCGGCGCCGGAGCGTCCGGGTGGTACGACGCGAAGGAGTGCACCTTGACGTCCTTCACTACGAGATTGCCGTCGGAAAAGTGATACCGAAGCGCCTCCTCAAACCCGGCGTAGATGGCTGGCGGCATCTTGGATTTGGGATACTGCTGCAGCATCCAGTCGGCATCCTTCCGTTTGCGCGCCGCCCCCACTTCCCTGGCGAATTGCTTCAAAGAGTCGTCGATCGCGGGCGTCTCAGCGGCGTGGAGAAACCAGGCGGTGAGCAGAACGATCCAAAGCCTCCCTGTTTGCATGTTGCCAACGGTACAAAAACCCGACCTTCGGTGTCGATGTCAGCGACCCGGAAGAGCCCAGGAGAAGCGAGGGGGGAATCTCTTTCGTTGTTTTGGCGCTGAGAACCCGCATTACTGGGGATGCAGCACTAAACCGCATACCATTATGGCCAAAGGCAACAACAGTAAGCGCAAGGAAACCAAGAAGCCCAAGAAACCGAAGCCCTCGCCCGCGCCTCCCGCCTCGCGGCGGAGCTCGTGATCCGCGATCGCCCTCAACCCGGAGCCCCACGGCTCCGGGTTTTGTCTTCCGGCCCCGAGGTCCGGAGCCAGGGAAACCCACAGGATTGCCTTCGCCTCCGCCAACGCCGACGATGCCGGTTCGTTCCGAGTCGATGTCCACCCCGAATTCACGCCCCGTTTGCGATCGCTGCCGCCGTCCGGTGTCCGCGTGCTGGTGCGGCGCGTTGACACCGGTCGACACCCGCACGCGCGTGGTGTTCTTGCAGCATCCCCGCGAGGCCCGCGTGGCCATCGGGACGGCGCGCATGGCGCATCTCGGGCTGAGCCGCAGCGAGCTCCACGAAGGCATTGAATTCGCCTCCCACCCACGGGTGGCCGGGTTGGTCGCGTCACCGGGAACCATGCTCCTCTTCCCCGGCGAGGGTGCGGTGGCGCCCGACGCCCTCGCGCATCCCCCGGAAACGCTGCTGGTTCTCGACGGCACCTGGCCGCAGGCGCGCAAGATGATGGCCTTGAATCCGGCGCTGCGTGCCCTGCCCCGCATTGGATTCGTTCCACGTAAACCCGGGAACTATCGAATCCGGCGCGAACCGGCCGCGCATTGCGTGGCGACCATCGAGGCGGTGGTCGAAGTGCTGGCGGCCCTCGAGCGCGATCCACTCCGATTCGAGCCCCTGCTGAAGGCGTTCGAGTCGATGGTCGACCGACAGATCGCTGCAAAGGCGGCCCGCACCGAACCCGTGCGCCGCCGCCTTCACGTGCCCGAACCCTGGTGGACCTCGGCGGCCGTGCCGGACCTCGAAGCCCTCTGGCCCCACCTCGTCGCCATCGCCGTCGAGGCCAATGCCCATTCACGGCTCGCCCGCGTGCCAGGCCAGCCCGAGCTGATCCAACTTTGCGCCCTGCGACTCGCCACCCGCGAATCCTTCCATGCCTTCCTCGCACCGCGGCGGCCATTGGGTCTGCGGGTGGCGGAGCGACTCGGTGTCCC
>CANGMO010000164.1 GCA_947454295.1 Verrucomicrobiota bacterium
AGTGGTTCGCAATGGAGCTTGATTCCTCGGGTTCGGTGGAAGATGACTCAAATGAATCGTCGATGCGGAGCAGGGGGCTCTGAAGGCAGCACGGTTGCTGTCGTGTCGGTCCGTTTCACACAACCCGCCGAAAGTCCCCTTGGAATGCAGCGCTTCATTCCGATTCACCGCCACGTCGATTCCGAAGTTCTGCGGCCCACTTTTTGGTTCGCTCTCCAAGGGGATTTCCTCGGGTCAAACCTGCTGCGAAGCCCGGCCAAGGGTCGATTGACTCCCCCCGCCGTTCTGGCGTCCGCAACCGATATCCCGGGCCTTGAAGAGCCTTTCAATGGTTTTACTACTTTCCGTCAAGCCATCCGAACTCTTACCGTGCAAGGCTTGGCACCCGAATCTTGAAGACGAAGAGGCGCCTTGATCTGAACCCAAATCCATCCGTCTTCATGGACACGCAGCCCATCCAGCCCTCGGAACACAGGCGCCGAAGTCACCGTGGCAGAAAGCGCGCACGGAGCCCCCGCCGGATCTGGTTGTTCCGTGGAATGGGTGTCCTTGTCCTCGCGGGCATTTTTGCGGCACTGTGGTACTGGAATCGGAGCGTCAGCCAGCGCACGACGTTTCCGCTTGAGGACTCCTCCGTGAGCCGCCCGGAATGAATTTCAATCGCCAACCTGAGTGCCATGCCCGAAGAATATTCTCGATCGGCGTAGCAGCAGTTTGTAAGAGTTACCCCTACAAGGCATGAATTTCCCGTTTCTACTGCTGGCGTAACCCTTCCTATGTGTGGAATTGGAGGAGTTCTCGGATTTCAGGGCGACCGATCGACGTTAACCCATCGGCTTGGAACCCTGTGTCATGCCCTCAAGCATCGGGGGCCGGATTCAGACGGCGTTTTTGTTTCGGAAACCGGGGAATGCGGTTTCGTTCACACCCGGCTCGCCATTCTGGGGTTGGCCCCGACCGGCCGGCAACCGATGACCATTGGGGACCGCCGCTACTGGATTACCTTTAACGGGGAAATCTACAATTACGAGGCCCTTCGAAGTCAGCTCCAGTCACGCGGCTGCACGTTCTCCACCGGCACGGATACCGAGGTAATCCTCCAGCTCTATCGCCTCGAGGGTGCCGATTGCGTTCGCCGACTCGAAGGCATGTTCGCCTTCGTGATTTGGGACGACGTCGAGAAGCGGGCGTTCGCGGCCCGCGACCCGTTTGGCATCAAGCCCCTCTACTACGCTCAGAATCCAGACGGCAGTCTTGCCTTTGCCTCCGAGGTCAAGGCCCTGCTACAGGTGCAATCCGGCCCCCAACGCCTGAATCTCGACGCGGTTCTGGGATACTTGATGAGCGGCTCGGTTCAGGAGCCGGAGACGCTGATCAAAGGAGTGCTCAATCTGCAGGCTGGGCACCGGTTGACCTGGCAGCATGGGAAACTGGCCATCGAGTCCTACTGGGCTACGAAATTCCCGGTGGAGTCCATGGATTGGACCGAGGCAGTCGATCGGGCGACTGCGGCGCTGGAGGCATCGGTCCGGCGACATTTTGTCAGCGACGTTCCGGTGGGAGTATTCTTGAGCGGCGGTCTGGATTCCTCCGCGCTGGTTGCCCTGGCGGCGCGCATTGGCGTGCGCGATCTCAGGACTTTTTGTCTCCGCTTTGATGAGCCCAATTACGATGAGTCTGAGGTGGCGCTGAGAACCGCTCGCCACTTCGGCTATTCGTTTGAAACGTGGCGTCTGGACGCCGAGGCCGCCCAGCCAGTGCTGGCGGAGTACCTCGATGCCATGGATCAGCCCAGCATCGACGGGTTCAACACGTTTTGTGTGGCCCGCCACGCCCACAATTCCGGGATGAAGGTGGTTCTGTCTGGGCTGGGCGGCGATGAGCTGTTTGGCGGCTACGCGTCGTTTCGCCGAATTCCGCAGATCATGCGCGGAATGGAGCTCCTCGACCGATTGGGATTGAGGGGCGCTGCCAGCCGGCTCTTGGAATCGCGCGGTGGACCATACAGGCGTCTCGCCGCGGCCATGCAATCCCAACCCAACTGGGGCACCGCCTATTGGGCGATGCGGGGTATCTTTACCCCCCCCGAAGCTCTGGCCCTGGCCCGACGTTTTGTCGACAGCGCCGACGACCTTCCTACCGCAGCCCGCTTGCTGGATTCACAGGCTTGTCTGACAGGGCAGACAGCGCCAAGCGACCGCGATTGGGTTTGCAGCTTGGAATTCAGCCGATATCTCAAGAACCAGCTTCTGCGCGACTCGGATATCTACAGCATGTTCTGGGCAATGGAGTTGCGGGTTCCTTTCGTGGACCGCGCCTTGTTCGAAGCAGTCGCTCCCATTCCTTCGGTCCATCGGCTGGCCACTGGCAAAAAGCTCCTCCAAGCCGCGGTTCCCGAACTCCCCTCCTGGGTAACTGGCCGGCGCAAGCAAGGATTCGTGGTCCCCTTTGCGCGTTGGGCTCTTTCGGAATGGAATGAGCAATTGGGTGCCACCGCGGCGCAGTCAACTGTTCCGCTGACCACCTGGTACCAGCGCTGGGCACTCTTCGCGTTGGATCAATTTGTCTCCCGTCACGGGCTCCAGCGCTAACTTGGCCCGGGTAGCCCCCTTGCGCTTCAAGGGCATGGCCGATAGCCTCCTAGCAGGTTCCAATCGGCATCTCGAAATGCAGCCGAGATTACCCATTTTTGGCTCACTCTGGCTGACATCCGCTGAAACAGACTTGTCCTCGTAGTGGAATCACGAATCCCGCCGCCGGGTTGCTTCGCATCCCTCGAAGTGACCGGGCGGAGCGTCTCAAGATCCGGGATGGCCAGCGGAATACATACTTGATTATCAATCGGTTACACATTTTGACAACCCGCGGATTCTTCGAACGTTCTGAGGTGTGCAACCCAGAAGAGCGGGGAGTTTTGCCGCGTTGTGCCGGTGCCGCGCACAGGCCATTGGATTGCGACTGGGACCAGGCGAAACGCGTGCAATGGAGCGTGGGATGCAACTCCATGTCGTTCGTCAGTCAAACCGGTTGCCGCACCACCTAGAGTCATGCGGGTTCTTCTTCTCAATCAGACGTTCTACCCGGACGTCGCTGCGACGGCGCAGTACCTTACCGACCTGGCGGTCGGATTGGCGGGACGCGGACACCAGGTCACCGTGGTCACCAGTCGCCGTGGATACGACTGTCCCACCGACCGGTATCCCTCCATCGAGACCTGGAAAGGCATAACCATCCACCGGGTTGAGGCAACCGGCTTCGGTAAGTCCAGCCGCTGGCGTCGGGCGCTGGATTTCGCCAGCTTTATTGCCTCCTGTGCACTCCGTCTTTTGCGGATTGAGCGTCACGACGCGGTAGTCGCGCTGACCTCGCCACCACTGATTGCGTACCTCGCGGCGTGGTACTGCCGTCTCCGTGGGGCCAAGCTGTTCTATTGGGTGATGGATTTGAACCCCGATGCGGCCATCGCCGCTGAGTGGATTCCTGCCCACTCCCTCGCCGCCCGAAGCCTGGAGGCCATGTCCCGCTTCAGCTTTCGGCACTCCCACAAAGTGATCGCCCTCGACCGATTCATGCGGGATCGGGTGGTGGCAAAAGGAATCCCTGCCGAGAAAATCGAGGTCATTCCGCCTTGGGCACAAAACGATGTGGCTGGCTGGGATCCTGCGGGGCGCGACCGGTACCGCGAAAAGCACGGGCTGCAAAACCGATTTGTGGTGATGTACTCGGGCAACCACAGCCCCTGCCACCCCTTGGACACCCTGCTCGAAGCCGCCAAACGGCTCGCGAACGAGCCACGGTTCGCCTTTTGCTTCGTCGGCGGTGGCAGCCAGCACGCCGCAACCGCACAGTTTGCCCGCGAAAATGGGCTCACCAACATCCACAGCCTCCCCTACAGCCCGATCGAGGAACTGGGCGGCTCCCTATCCGCTGCTGATCTGCATGTGGTTGCGATGGGAAATCCGTTCGTGGGCATGATTCATCCCTGCAAGGTCTACAATGTCCTGCTGGTGGGGGCACCGATTCTGTACCTGGGTCCAGCCCAGAGCCATGTCGGCGACCTGTTCGAGGCAGTCCACGACCCATCCCATCTACACAGCGTGCGGCATGGTGACGTGGAATCGATGGTCGCCGCGATTCGCAATGCCGAGACGGAAGGGACCCGCGGCCACCCTGAAAAATACGCAGAAGCGGTCGATCGGGTGGGCGCCAGACGGCTTCTGGAGCAAACCTTGAACCTGCTCGAAGACCTTTCCCCGGGATCTTTTTTGGCAGCGAAACGCCCGTCTGCTGTCGCCCCCTCCGAAGAACCTCTGAAGGTCGGCAATGCCTGATCTCCCTCCCCCTTTTCTTCAGTAGTCCCTTCGCACCGCGACCACGCACCCATGTATATTCTTGGCATCAACGCCTACCACGGCGATTCATCGGCCGCCCTGTTGCACAATGGGCGGCTGGTGGCCGCGGTGGAGGAGGAGCGGTTTCGCCGCATTAAGCACTGGGCGGGATTCCCATCGGAAAGCATCCGGTACTGCCTCGCCCATGCGGGCATCAGTGTCCATCAATTGGACCACATCGCCCTCTCCTTTGATCCGAAGGCCAACGTCGGAAAGAAGGCGCTGTTTGCCCTGACTCAGCGACCTTCGCTGCAGGCCATCCTCGATAGGCTCGGACGCCAGAGCAAGACCCTCGGTATCCGCGAGGAGTTGGCGCGGGCCTTTGCCGTGGAGCCGACGTCGATTTCTGCGAAGCTCCACAACGTCGAGCACCACGACGCCCACCTCGCCTCGGGATTCTTCACTTCGCCCTTTGACCGGGCCGCGCTCCTTTCGGTCGACGGCATGGGTGACTTCGTCAGCACCGTCCTCGCCAAGGGGGAAGGCAATCAGTTCGAAAAACTCTCCGAGGTCTTCTACCCGCACTCCCTGGGATTCCTCTACAACGCCGTCACGCTGTACCTCGGATTCCATTCATATGGGGACGAATACAAGGTCATGGGGTTGGCCCCCTATGGCGAGCCGGTGTATGCCGACGAGTTTCGGAAGATCATCCAGCCAAAGGGTGATACCTTTGAACTGAATCTCGACTACTTCCGCCATCAACGCGATGGCATCTCCATGAGCTGGGATGACGGCTCGCCGAAGGTTCTCCCGTTTCACAGCGAGCTGCTGGAAAAACGCCTGGGCCCCGCCCTCGCGCCCCGGGCTGAAATGGGCGAGCGCGAGCAGAACCTCGCCGCCTCGCTTCAGCGCGTTACCGAGGAGATCATTTTTCACCTCCTCAACCGACTCCATGACAAGTACTCGGTTGAAGACGTCGTGGTCGTGGGCGGATGCGCCATGAACTCGGTCGCCAACGGAAAGATCACCCGGAATACCCCCTTCAAGCGGGCGTTCATTCCGGTCGGTGCCGCAGACAACGGCACAGCGTTCGGGGCGGCCTTCGATGTTTGGAATCGGGTTCTCGGAAAACCCCGGGGCTTCGAACTGACCCACGGATTCTGGGGCCCCAGCTTCAATACCGAGGAATGCCTGGAATCCACCCGTGCCTACCCGGTTGAAGCAACAGTCCTCGAGGAGGATGTCCTGCTGGAACGCACCGTGGATGCCCTCTGCGACGGCAGGGTAGTTGGCTGGTTCCAGGGCCGCTGCGAATTCGGAGCCCGCGCCCTGGGGTGCCGTTCCCTGGTGGCCGACCCGCGGCGCGCCGACATGCGAGACATCATCAACCTCAAGATCAAGTTCCGCGAAAAGTTCCGTCCCTTTGCGCCTAGCATCCTCGCCGATCACGTCGGTGAGTGGTTCGAACTGGATCAGCCCTCCCCATTCATGGAGAAGGTGTTTCCCATACGCGCGGACAAGCGCGCCCAGATTCCCGCGGTAACGCACGTGGATGGTTCGGGACGTCTCCAGTCTGTGACCCGCGAATCCAATCCCCGGTATCACGAACT
>CANGMO010000165.1 GCA_947454295.1 Verrucomicrobiota bacterium
CTTTTGGATGGTCTCGACCTTGCCACCGGCGGTGGTGATCTCGGCCTTCAGCTTGTCCACAGCCTCGTTCAGTCCCTCTTCCTTGCCGGCGAGGTTCAAGATGAACAGTCCTTCGTAGCGTTTCACTTCGTATTCCTTTCAGCTCTGCTCTGCGTTCTGCGTCAAACTGACTGGCCGGTCATCCGACCGTCCCGTTGTATAAATTCATGGCCACCGCGACGCCGCGGGAAGCCCAGCATTCCACCTGTTCCCCGCCCCGTGCGAGGACTTTTTCAAGGACTGTGCGCTCCTCGGCGGCGAATCGCCCGAGCACATGCCCGGCAATATCGCGCACTCCGGACTGCGGACGGGCGATCCCGATCCGAAGCCGCGGGTAGCCGCGGGAACCAAGATGCTGCTCCACGGATTCCAATCCGTGATGCCCGCCGGGACTACCATCGCCTCGAAGACGAAGGGTTCCCAGGGGGAGGTCGGCATCATCCACGAGGACGAGCACCGATTCTGCCGGCACCTTGTGAAAGGCGGCCAGACGGGCCACCGATTCACCACTGGCGTTCATGAAGGTGAGGGGTTTGACCAGGAGAGCCCGGCGACCACCCACTCCACACTCCGCCACCTCTGCAAAGAACTTCTTCTCGTGCCGCCATCGCGCACCGGCCTTGCCGGCCAGGTGATCCGCCAGCATGAATCCGGCGTTGTGACGCGTGTCCTGGTACTCGGTTCCAGGATTTCCAAGCCCGACGATCAGTGCGGCAAGGCTCACGTCGGACAAAAAGGACCGGCGTCGCCAAGGCGGCGCCGGTCCCTGCTAAAATTACTTCTTGGCAGCGGGCTTCTTGTCCCCGGCCTTTGCATCGCCGGCCGGAGCAGCACCGTCTTCCTTCTTTTCCTTGATCATCTCGGGCTGCTTGGCGGCATCGGCGCCTTCGGCCGGAGTGGCAGCCGCTTCTTCCGTCACCGGAGCGGCGACGGCGAACACCGGGATCTTGGCATCGCCCAGCAGCTCGACGCCCTGGGGGGCCTTGATTTCACCGATGTGCAGGGTCTGGCCGACCTTGAGGTGGCTGACATCGACGGTGATCTGTTCGGGGAGGTCGGCCGGGAAGCAGCGAACCTTCACGCGGAAACGGACGTGCTCGAGGGTGCCGCCGCCGTTCTTGACGCCATCAGCTTCGCCCACGGCTTCAACCGGGACGTCGATGGTGACCTTCTCGTCCGCCTTGACCTCGTGGAAGTCAATGTGGAGGGGGGCCTGGGAAAGCGGGTGGTGCTGGACGTCCTGCACCAGGGCGAGACGGCTCGGCTTCGCGTCACCAGCGATGGTGAGGTCGACGAGGATGATCTCGGTGTGGGCGAGGTGGACCAGGGTCTCGAACGCCTTGGCGTCGACTTCCAGGTTCTGCGGGGGATTGTGGCGCCCGTAGATCACCGCGGGGATGCGGCCCTGGGAACGGACGAGACGAGCCCCCTTGCGGCGGGCCTGGGTGCGCGCGTGCGCGCTCAATGCAACAGATTTCATGTCGGTCGTATCAGCGGGGTTTCCAGCAATCAGCTGGTCCGCCCGCCCTTAAACTCAAACAGGGATGTAACGCTGGAATTGTGGTGGATGCGTTTGATCGCCTCTCCCAACAATCCCGCCACCGACAGTGTGGTGATATTCACGCCGTCGATTGCGGAGCGGGAGACAGTATCGGTCGTGATCAGTTCGTCAATAGATGATTTTCGGAGACGATCGATCCCGAGGTCGTTGAGGAGGGCGTGGGACACGCAGGCCAGGATCTTGTCGGCGCCGCGGGCCTTGAGGAGAGCGGCGGCGTTGGTGAGCGTGCCGGCGGTCTCGGTGAGGTCATCCACCAGCAGCACGTTCTTGCCGGCGATGTCGCCGATGACGGCCGTGGCCTCGGTCTCGGTGGGGCTCTTGCGGCGCTTGGCCACGATCGCCAGCTCGGCATCCAGTTGCTGGGCGTAGGCGTAGGCCATCTTGAGTCCGCCCACGTCGGGGCTGACCACCACCAGATTCTGGAGCGTCTTCTTGTGGAGATACTCGTAGATGACCGGCGCGGCGTAGAGATGGTCGACCGGAATGTCGAAGAATCCCTGAATCTGCTGGGCGTGCAGATCCATGGTGAGGATCCGATTGGCGCCGGCGGCGACGATCAGGTTGGCCACCAGCTTGGCGGTGATCGGCACGCGGGGCTGGTCCTTGCGGTCCTGACGGGCGTAGCCGTAGAAGGGCAGCACCGCCGTGATGCGGCTGGCGCTCGCCCGGCGGAGCGCGTCCATCATGATGAACAGCTCCATCAGATGGTGGTTGGTCGGATTGCAGGTGGACTGGACCACGAAGCAGTCCTGACCGCGGACGTTCTCGTCGATCTTCACGAACGTCTCACCATCGGGAAAGGTGCTCACCGTGCACTTGCCCACCTGGACGTTGATGGAGTCGCAGATGGCACGGGTGAGATCGGGGTTCGAGTTTCCGGAAAAGATTTTCACGCGGGCGCGGTCGATGACTCGTTGACGTTGACTTTCGGCTGCCGGGTCGGGCTACCCCAAAACGGAAACGCCACCGTTGCCGGTGGTCGACCCGTTAAGGAGCCGCCACGTTAACAACGGACCCCGGGGGGGCAAGGGGGTTTTTCCGGGAACGGGGGGTCGGGGATCGGTAATCGGTAGCACGAGGCTCCTGTCGAGCCGTGAGTGGGCGAGTCCTATTGCGCGCGATGGCTTGCGGTGGGAAAACGCAACCCCAAGAGGTGGCTTTTCGCTCGTTCACACTTACCTACTCACCTACTTGCCCACTTCTTCTCCCCCTCGGATCGGCTTGCCGGGGTGATTCGCTGTGTGGTTTACTCTCCCTTCCGCCGCGATGCGGCGGGACGCACCTGTTTTTCCGACTTTCCGTATGGACGATACCAATTCGCTGATCGAACAGCGCAAGGCCAAGCTGGCGGCGCTGGAGGCCAAGGGCATCCAGCCGTTCCGCAATGCCTTCAAACCGGACACCGGTTGCGGCGCGGCGCGCGAACGCTTCGAGAAGGGCGAACTCCCCGAGGGGACCCAGGTGCTCATCGCCGGACGCATCACCGCCCATCGCGACATGGGCAAGAGCCAGTTCATCGACCTCAAGGACGTCACCGGACGCCTGCAGGTCTATGCACAGAAGCAGACGCTCGGCGACGAGCAGTTCGAGATCTTCAAGCACCTCGACCTCGCCGACTTCATCGGAGCCCGCGGAACCCTGTTCCGCACCCGAACCGGGGAGCCCAGCGTGAAGCTGGAGTCGTTTGTGATCCTCTCGAAGGCCCTGCGGCCGCCTCCCGCCAAGTGGGAGGGGCTCGCCGACCCCGAGATCCGCTATCGTCAGCGCTATCTGGACCTCATCTCCAGCGACGAGGTGAAGGCCACCTTCCTCAAGCGCTCGCAGATCGTCCGCGAGATCCGCAATTTCTTCCACGAGCGCGGCTACGTGGAGGTGGAGACGCCGATGATGCAGGCCATCCCCGGCGGTGCGGCGGCCCAGCCGTTCAAGACGCATCACAACGCGCTCGGCTGCGAGTTCTACATGCGGATCGCGCTGGAACTCTATCTCAAGCGCATGCTGGTGGGCGGCGTGGACAAGGTGTTCGAGATCGGCCGCAACTTCCGCAACGAGGGGCTTTCCCGTCGTCACAATCCCGAATTCACCATGCTGGAGGCCTACGAGGCCTATGGCGACTACGCCACCATGATGGAAACGGTGGAGTCGCTGGTGAAGCATGTGGCGCAGAAGGTGATTGGATCGCTAGTGATGACGCGTGCGCCGTTCGGTGATCAGGTTCGTCGCGTGGTGGAGGCCTTCCTGCTGGCGGTCGGCGCGAATGAGGAAAATGCCTCTGACATTTTCGCAATCGCCCCGGAGACCCGCCAGGCACTGCTTGAAGTGCTCGCCAAGACACCCGCCGAGCTGGGTTCCGCCGACGCGATCCGCTGCATTGACCTCCTCCAGGCCGAGAAGCGCCGGTACCTCGAGGCGAATCCGTCCGCGGTGTCGAGCCCGACGGTTTCCAAGCCGGTTCAGCTGTTGAACCGTTTCGTGCGCCAATTCCTGCCCCTTGCCCAGTCGGAGATCGACCTGTCCAGGTGGCACAAGCTCCGGTACCGCGATTTGGTTCGCCAAGCCGTGCTGGAGATGACCGACGGACGCGTGGTGGATTGGTTCGCTCTCGATTTTGCCGGCCGCAAGCGTGTGGCGATGGAGGACCTCGGCCTGGAAGGCGACATCGCCGCCGGATACGAGGACTTCGAGGTCACCGGTGCGGTGTTTGAGAAGCTCGTTGAGCCGACCCTGATTCAGCCCACCTTTGTCACGCATCTGCCCAAGCAGCTGGTGCCGCTGGCCAAGCTGGATCCCGAGGATCCCAGCTCGGTCGAAGTGTTCGAGTGCTGCATCAACGGCCAGGAAATCTCGCCGGGTTACTCGGAACAGAACGATCCGATCGCCCAGCGTGAAGCGCTGGAACATCAGGCCGGTGGCGAGCAGCAGAAGCTCGACGAGGATTTCCTCGCGGCGCTGGAGCACGGCATGCCCCCGGCGGGTGGCATCGGCATTGGCATCGATCGCCTCTGCATGATGCTGCTCGGTCAGGAAAGCATCCGCGACGTCATCCTCTTCCCGCAGCTCCGACCGAAGGCGTAAATTCGGTGAACAGGAATCGGTAATCGGTAATCGGTAATCGGTAATCGGTAATCGGTGATCGGTGATCGGTCATCGAAGTTCGGAGATCGGGAAATTCTGCATTTATCGGCGTCCATCTGCGTTGATCTGCGGTTGAACTCTCCGGGTATTCGGAGGGCGGCCTAACGTGCGTCCGAATCCATCCAAGACCGGGTACTTCATCCTGGAGGGGCTCAACTCCTTCGCGACGTCGTTCTTCTTCAATTACCTGCTGTTCCTCCTGCGGGATGCGCACGGCTTCGGGAATCTGCAGAACCTGATCACCGGGGCCGTGCATGGACTCGTGTACACGGTGGGCTCCTGGTATGGGGGGCGATTCGGACAGCGCTACGGATACTTCACCTCGCTCCGGGTTGGCTTTGCCGGCCTGGTGGTGAGTGTCGGGATTGGCGCGGCCGTGCCGGCGCTGTGGGGACAGCTGCTCTCGCTGGGGTGCTGGACGCTCGCGGTTTGCTTCACGTGGCCGATGCTGGAGGCGCTGGTGAGCGAGCGGGAATCGGCGGCTCGCCTGCCGCATCGCGTGGGCCTGTACAACGTGGTCTGGGCGCTCACGGCGGCGATGGGTTACTCGATGGGCGGATGGATCTTTGAGCGCTTCGGGAAGCTTGGGCTTTACGGCGTACCGATGGTGATTCATGCGGCCCAATTCGTGGCCCTCTGGCCGTTGAAGGCGCGGCATGATGCCTGGGTCGCCCTGGCGCCGGCGGGCTCGGTTGAGGGACCGCTTCACGCGGAAACCGTTCGTCCCCGCTATTTCCAGCGTCTGGCCTGGGCAGCCAATCCGCTCAATTACATGGCGGCCAATACGATTCTGGCCGTGGTGCCGGGCATTGCAGCGCACGTCGGGCTGACCATTCCGCAGGCTGGTTTGGTGATGTCGGTTTGGTTCTACGTTCGGGCCGCCGTGTTTGCGAAGCTTTGGTGGTGGACCGGATGGCACTACCACTTTGGCTGGTTTCTCTCCGCGCTGCTGCTGTTGCTGCTGGGATTCGTTGGGGTCCTGTCGGCGCCCTGGGTTTGGATGCTGGTGGTGGCGCAGATCGCGTTTGGGTGGGCGTCGGCGGTCCTGTACTACTCGTCTCTGTACTATGCGATGGACGGCAGCGACTCCCATGGGGCCGACGGTGGGATTCACGAAGCGCTCATCGGCATGGGCATTTGTGGCGGGCCGGCTATCAGTGCCGTGGGTCAATGGCTCACCGGCAATCCTA
>CANGMO010000166.1 GCA_947454295.1 Verrucomicrobiota bacterium
CACCGTGATGCGGGCGCCAAGTCCGCGCGTATTCGGGGCGCGGCCGCGCAGTCGGACCGCCACCCGCGCCGCATCCGCTTCATTGCGATAGAGCATTGGCGGGGCGTTCAATGACGTGACCACGACGTCGAGGTCGCCGTCGTTATCGAGATCCGCCAGCGCCATGCCCTGCGCAATTCCCGGATGCTGGAACCGCCACGTCGCACCGGCGTCGTCAAAGTGCAGGTCACCCCGATTTCGAAACGCCATGGTTCCCGTGGGCAGCCGGGGGAACTTGCGTCGTGCCTCCAACACCTCCGCATCCGAGAGCCGACGTGCCGCGCGCAGCGCCTTGATCTGGTCCGCCGTATCGAGATCGCGCGCCGCGCGCTCCATGCCGCTGGAAATCAGCAAATCCTCCCAGCCATCCAGATCCACATCGAGGAACACACACGCCCAGGCCCAATCCGCCGCCTCAAGCCCGGCGAAATGCGCGGATTCGGCATAGGTGCCGTCCCCGCGGTTCACGAACAGCGCGTTGCGCGGATACTGCGGCCGCGTGTCGAGATCGCCGGGCGACGGAATCACCGGGGAAACATCCCGCATGTCCTGCATGCGCCGGGCATGGCTCCGGCTCAGCATGTCCACCACCAGGAGGTCGTCCAGGCCGTCGTGATTGATGTCCGCCGCATCGACCCCCATGGAAAACATGCTGGTGTGCCGCAGCGCGCGCCTGGGGGCGAGACGGAAGCGACCGTTGCCCTGATTGATCCAGAAACGGTCCTCGGTCTGGAAGTCGTTGCAGACATAGATGTCCGGGAGGCCGTCGTGATTGAGATCCCGTACCAGCACCGACAGCCCCCAATCGCGCGGCGGCTGGATCAACGGCTGTCCCGATTCATCGAGAAACGCTCCCGCCGTGAACGAAACGGGGACGAAGTTGGTGCCACCTTGGTTGTGAAGGATCACATCCGGCTGGCCCAGTTCATCGAGCGACCCTCGCGGCCCCACACTGAAGCGATCGCGAAGGTCCTCCTCCTGCGTCGAACGCCCGTTCAAGGTGTCCAGCTCAACCCGCCCGTTCACCCGTTTGAAGGTCGCCCGCTTGTTCGGGATGTCCATGAACGCCGACGGGCGATAGTTGGCGATGTACAGATCCGGGAAACCATCCCCATCGAGATCACCAACGCCCAGCGACATCGCACCGCCTCCGGGATTGTAGAACGGAAGCGATCGCGTGAAGTGACCCCGGCCATCATTCCAAAGGATCTGGGTTCCCTGCCCCAGGGAGTTCACCACCAGATCGAGGTCTCCATCCCCGTCGAGATCCACCAGGGCGCAGCCCGTTGCAGTAATCCCCTCGAGCGCCACTCCCGACGCGTCAGTGATGTCCTCGAAGCGAAAGCCGCCGAGATTGCGATAGAGGGCACAGCGGCCGTGCAGTCCGCAAAAAAAGAGATCCGTCCAACCATCGCCATCCACGTCCCCGGCAGCCACTCCGGCGCCGTTCAGCAAAATGGAATTCGTCAGATGCCGCGATTCCGGCAGCTGGTTGGTAAACGCGATTGCGGTGACGGAAGCTGGCAGCAACGAGAAGCCCGAGTGGTTGGTGCTCGACGCCACCTCTGGCAGCACCACGGCACGCACTCCGGGAGACGACGCCACCGGGGTCCAGGCCGGAGCCGGGGCTGCCATCAGCCGGCATGGCGTCGCCAGCCACAGCATGCCCATCAGGAGTCCCAGCCGTTGAAGGATTCCATTCACGCGATTCAGAACATTCGATCCAACGATCCCGGCGGGCGGGCCGAGTTCCAGTAGGTGGTGGCCGCCGGATCCCATTTCCGTTGCAGCAGATCCTTTCCAAGGCACCGCAACAGCAATCCGATCGGCACGATAGCAAACCCGTACACCCCGATTAACAGGACCCGTCCCACTACCTGGCCCACATAGAATCCCACCGTCATCCCAACCCGGTACACCGGTCGAAACAAGCGGGGTACCGCCACCGCAAGCACCGCAATCAAGACCAGCGCCACAATCGCCAAATGCCATCCGGGATCGCCCAGGCGGCCCTTGCGATGAAGTTGATACAACACCAGTCCCACGGCGGCACAACTCGACAGCGAGAACGTCCGCCATTCCTTGGGGTCTTCCTTGAGCTTGGGTGCCAGGGCCATGGGGCGGGTGGGTCTAATCGGGCTTCACGTCGGCCTTCCGCGCCAGCGCGGCGGCAGGCTGGTCGGTTCGATCGAGGAGGAACGGACCGATTGCGAGGTGATCCATCTCCGTGCCCGCAAAGCAGCGATACGCCTGGGCAGGGGTGCACACCACCGGTTCACCCCGGACGTTGAAACTGGTGTTCACGAGCACAGGACATCCGGTCTGTTGATCAAAGGCGGTGAGGAGTTCGTGGAGGAGACGGTTGGAGCGCCGCGTCACCGTCTGAATTCGGGCGGAATAGTCCACGTGGGTGATGGCCGGGATCGACGATCGTTGTTGATGGAGGCGATCCAACCCCGCCGCTCCCGCCGCGACGCTCTTTCGATGCCGTTCCAAAACCGGGGCAACCAGGAGCATGTACGGCGAGTCGCAATTCAGGTCAAAATACTCGGACGCACGATCCGCCAGCACCACCGGGGCAAACGGCCGGAAGGATTCGCGAAACTTGATTTTGAGATTCATGGCGGACTGCATCGCGGGCGAGCGGGCGTCGCCGAGGATGGATCGGTTCCCCAGCGCTCGGGGTCCAAATTCCATTCTCCCTTGAAACCATCCGATCACCCTTCCTTCGGCCAGCAAGGCCGCGGTTGTCTTCAGGAGCTCGGCCTCGGAAAGACGCCGATAAACGGCTCCCTCGGCGCGGAGGACGGTTTCGATCTCCTCCGCAGAGAACTCCGGTCCGAGAAGGCTGCCCGACATGGCATCCGACTCCCCCTGATCCCGTGGACAAACCGGTTGCGATGCATCCTTCTGAAGCGTCTGCCAACCCATCAGTGCGGCGCCCAGCGCGCCGCCGGCGTCGCCCGCTGCCGGTTGAATCCAGATCCGGTCAAAGATGCCGGCCCGTTGAATCACGCCATTGGCAACGCAGTTCAGCGCCACGCCGCCGGCGAGGCAAAGATTCGATGAGCCGGTCTGTGACCGCGCCTCGCGTGCGAGCGCCAGCATGACCTCCTCGGTGACCACTTGGATGGAGCGGGCCACATCGAGATGCCTCGGTTCAATGGGTTCCTCGGGCTTCCGAGGCGGTCCATCGAACAGCTGATGAAACCGCTCGTTGGCCATCGAGTTGCCAGTCAGGAAGGCGAAGTAGTCCAGGTTGAGTCGAAAGGACCCGTCGGATTTCAGGTCGATGAGCTCGCGTCGAATTCGATCGGCAAACCGCGGTTCCCCATAGGGCGCCAACCCCATCAACTTGTATTCGCCGGAATTCACCCGGAATCCGCAATAGGCGGTGAAGGTGGAATACAGCAGCCCCAGCGAATGCGGGAAACGCAGCTCCCGAAGGAATTCGATGCCCGATCCCCGGCCCATTCCAAGCGTGGTGGTGGCGTACTCCCCAACGCCGTCAACCGTCAGAATTGCCGCCTCGGAGAAGGGCGAGGGATAAAAGGCGCTCGCAGCGTGAGCCTGGTGATGCTGGGTAAACTGGACCGGACAGGAGACGGGCAGGCCCGGGATCGAGTCGCGAATCACGGTCCCTAGATTCAATTTTCCCCCCAGCCACGCGGGCAGCACGCGGAGGAACGTTCCAAATCCCGCCGGCGCGATCGCCAGACTCGCTTCCAACAGCCGCGAGAACTTCAGGATGGGTTTGTCGTAGAACACCACCGCCGTCAGCTGCGACGCCTCAATGCCCGCCTTCCTCAGGCAGAATCGGACCGCCTCGGCCGGAAACTCCTCATCATTTTTGCGACGCGAGAAGCGCTCCTCCTGCGCCGCCGCCACGATCCGTCCGTCGGTCACGAGCGCGGCAGCGGAGTCGTGGTAGAAGGCGGATATGCCGAGGATGTGCGCCATGATATCAGGACCGAAGACGCTGCCCCGGCACGACCGGACGGCGTCCCAAATCCAGCTGCGGATCGCGCCAGGCAATCCGCGGTTGGGTTACATAAACGGATACATGAAGGGCGCCAAGGCCGCACTGGAGCCAAACACGATGATGGCCGCCAGCAGGAGCAGCAGACAAACCAGCGGCACCAGCCACCACTTCTTCTCCTGGCGGAGGAAGGCGAGGAAATCTCGTATCAGGGACCACATGGGATTTGCTGGGCGGAGAATCCTTCGGAATCCCGGGAGAGACAACTGAACATTCGATTCAGTTGCGGTCATCGACCGATCGACGGCAGCAATGCCCCTGACGCTTCAGTTACTGATCCAGGTTTTCCAAACGGTTGTTCCGGATTGATTGGGAGACCAGACCGCCGAGGGACGTCCCATCCTCGGCTGCGGTCCTTCCACATCGCCTCTCGACACGGGGAAGCCTCTGTTTTGGGACGATATTGGTAGTTGTCTGCGACGGGATCCGCCGGGACATGTTCAAACCGGCAGCGTCACTGCCGGACACCAAACCGCTTCTCGGGCCTCAATGAATCACCGCATGCAGTGGAAGAATGACGCGCCCCTTGTTTTGGAGTCCGGTTGGGAGTGCAACGACCTACCGGTTTGGAGCGCCGAACCGCGAACTGCATTCCCAAGTCGCCGCGTCTTTCCACGCGCATCAATAAAGAAAGAAGGCCGGGCTTTCGCCCGGCCTTCTTGAATTTGGCGTTTTAACGCTCCCTCAACTTAGTTGCGGGTGCGGTAGAACTTGTTCGAGGTCGCAGTCACCGTGAACGGGCTGGCAGCGCCAGCGACGTCCGAGTAGGTGCCGTTGACCGTGTCAGCCGACTGGAGGGTGCCGGTGTAGGTGAGGGTCACCTTGCCAGCAGCCACAGCCACGCCGAGCGTCGGGGTCACCGGGGCAGCGCCACCGACAACCACGCCGAGGAGGCCGACATCAGCCACCTGCATCGAGTTCGCCTTGGCAGCGTCCACGACGGTCGGGAACACAACCTTGTACGAGGTGTACGGGTTGGTGTTCGCGAAGCCGTAGGAGCTGGAGGCGAAGCGAGTCGCAGTGGTGGTGAACGATCCGGAGGCGACGAGTTCGAAGAACACGCCGTCGTTGGAACCCCAGATCTGATAGGTCGCGGGATCGCGCTCAGGAGCGTCGTTCGCCGTGGTGATGCTGATACCGCTGATGATCGTCGCACCGGCAGCCGGGGTGACGGTGAATCCGGTGTTCAGCTTGTCGAAGTTGAGGTACTTCGTGTTCTTGTTGCGATCGAGCACGTTGGGCCACTTCTCAGCGCCCGGGGTGTTGGTCGAGCTCGGGGTGATGGCGTCCGTCGCGGACAGCACGTCGGAGGGCAGAGCAGGAGCCAGAGCGCCGAAGTATGCCGGGTTGAGGGAAGCGTCGCCGTTGGCCGGATCAGCAGCCGTGGCAGCCTTCGCCGTCACAGTGATGCCGTCGCCGCCGCCGCCTTCCTTGAGCAGACCTTCGATGTAGTAGCGAGTGCCCTTCTTGAGGGTGATCTTGTTGCCGCCAGGCCACTGGGTGTCAGCGAACTTGTCAGAGCGGTTCTCCGGGTTCGTCGCATCGCGACGATCGGGGACAACCCACTGACGAGGATCGTTCCACTGGGGCTCCTTGGCGATGAGCTTCTTGTTCGCCGGGGTGGCGTCAGTGCTGAGCCAGAGCTCGGCATTGTCGTCGGCAGACACGAAGAAGACATAGTCTCCGTCCGCGGGAGGAACAACCCAGCCGCTCAGCTTGGCGCCGTAGTTGTCAGCCCAGTTCAGGCGGCCTTCGAACACCGAGCGGATCTCGACGAGATCAGGGCTGTTCGGGTAGGTCGCGAGCGAGGTGAGGGACGGGATGTCCG
>CANGMO010000167.1 GCA_947454295.1 Verrucomicrobiota bacterium
ATTGGTTGGCAGGCGCAGGCGGCGGGTGGTCGGGTCCAGGGTGGCGAACAGCTTGTCCTCGGCGAGCGTCTGCGCGCCAGTAAGCGCGTTGAGCAGCGTGGATTTGCCGGCGTTGGTGTATCCGACGATCGAGGCCAGCGGCCATTGGTGCCGCTGACGACCGGCCCGCTGGGTGGTGCGCTGCTTGCGGACGATCTCCAACTCATCGCGAATCTTGAGAATCCGCTCGGAAATCTTGCGCCGGTCCGCTTCCAGCTGCGATTCACCTTCACCGCCGATGGAACCGGTGGATCCGCGCTGACGGGACAAGTGGGTCCAGAAGCGCGTCAGTCGCGGCATCAGGTACTCCAGCTGGGCGAGCTCCACCTGCAGTTTGCCCTCACGGGTACGGGCGCGCTGCGCGAAAATCTCCAGAATGAGCGAGGTGCGGTCGAGAATCTTGCACTCGAAGATCTTTTCCAGATTGCGCGCCTGCGCGCCGGACAGCTCGTCGTCGAAGACCACCGTGTCCACCGCCAGCTCCTTGCACTGGGCGGCGAAATCGCCCGCCTTGCCGCTGCCGATGTAGGTGGCGGGATGCGGTGAATCGAGCTTCTGGAAGCCGTCGCCAACCACCTCCGCACCGGCGGTGGTGGCCAGTTCGGTGAGTTCGTCGAGGGAATCGCGGACATCCCACGCCGAGCGCGACTTGAGTTCCACGCCGATGAGGAACGTGCGCTGCGTCTTTCGATCCGCGGTTTCGAGTAGGGCCTTCACGGGAGCGGGGAGCCTAGCGGAACGCGGCGCCGCGGTCCAAGATTGCGGCGTTTCGGGATTCGATCTGCCGGATTGCCCAGGCCGCATGCCCCGCCACCAGGGGTTCGGAATCGGCCGCCGCCCGCGCCAGCGCCGGGAGACACTCCGGTCCGCCGACATTCCCCAACGCCACGCAGACGTTGCGCAACAGCCCTCGGCGCTTGCTGCGCAGCATGGGCGTTCCGGCAAATCGACTTCGAAATCCGGCGTCGTCGAGCGACAACAATTCCACCAGTTCGGGCTGATCGAGATCCTGCCGCACCGCCTCGCGCATCAGCCGGCCCTCCCGGGCAAAGCGATTCCAGGGACAGGCGGCCAGGCAGTCATCGCAGCCGTAAATCCGCGACCCGATGAGGGGTCGCAATGCCTCGGGAATCTCCCCCTTGTTCTCGATGGTCAGGTAGGAAATGCACCGGCGCGCATCCAGTCGGAACGGTTCCGGCAGCGCGCCCGTGGGGCAGGCATCGAGGCAGCGGTGGCAGGTGCCGCAGCGATTGACCTCGGGCGCGTCGGGTTCAAGCAGGGCGGTGGTGAGGATCTCGGCAATGAGGAACCAGTTTCCCAGCCGACGCGAAATCAGGTTGGTGTGCTTCCCCGCGAAGCCGAGACCAGCGCGCTGCGCGAGATCGCGTTCCAAAATGGGCCCGGTATCCACATACCACAGGGAACGCGTTCCCGGACCGGTCCAGCCGTCCAGGTCGGCAGTCAGCGTGCGCAGTGGGCCGGCGAGGATATCGTGATAGTCGAGATGCCGCGCATACCGTGCCACCACCCCCTGGGTTGCGGAACGGGCCGGGCTCTCGGCGGCGGCGCGGGCATAGCTGACCGCGAGAACCACGATACTGCGCGCCCCGGGCAGGACACGCTCGGGATCCACTCGCTTCTCCGCATTGCGGGCAATCCACGCCATGTCGGCATGATCCCCCCGTTCCAGCGCCTTCAATAGATTCGGCCCGGTGGCGGGCGGCGCCGCGGTGGTGACACGGCAGGCATCGAATCCCAATTCGGCCGATCTCCGAACCAGCGCCTCCTTGATCCCGACCGGACCTTCGGCACCGCCATCAACTGCAAGAGCGTCCGCCGCGGAACTCATGCCTGGGCCTTCAGGCGGGTAAAGGCGGCAGCCACGTTGCGCGCCGTCTCCTGCGGAGCCCGGAAATCCACGCCCACGAGCAAATCCGCCTCCTTGTAAAAGGCGGCACGCCGTTGGAGCAGATCCCGGATGGTGGCCAGCGGATCGGGGGTCTGCAGCAGCGGGCGATGCGTCTGGGTTTTCACGCGCTCGTAGATGGTCTCTGGCGAGGCCCACAGACAGGCGATGAGCGCGTGTCTTCGGAGACTGGCGACGTTGGCCGGATTCACCACCAAGCCTCCGCCCGTGGAAATCACCGACCGGTCGGCCGTCTCCAATTCCCTCACCAGCTCGGCCTCCATGGCGCGAAATGCGGGCTCGCCGGACTCGGCGAAAATATCCTGCACCCGCTTGTGCGTGCGCTTCTCGATGGCGCGATCGGTATCGATGAACTCGAATCCCATCAACTCCGCGAGCAGGTGTCCGACCGTGGTCTTCCCCGAGCCCATGAAGCCTACGAGCGCGATGTTTCGGTATTGGCGGACGGAGTGCACCGCGGGGAAGCTAGCGGGAACCAGATGGGGAATGAACGCTGAACTTGGACGCCCTGGGGCCTTCAGAACGCACGACGGACGTCAGGTGGCGGGAATGAACCGCTGGGCGAAGAGCGAAAGCGCAAACAGTCCGAGGAAAATCAGACCCTCAGCCGGCGACGGCAGCACCGCGAGCCAGTCAACCAGACAAATGCCGGCCAGCAACCCGGACACGGTCAGTCCGAGATTGCGTCCCGCGGGCGCAAAGGTGTGCCGCAAACACCAGGCGGCCCACACCACCAGAATCAACCCGACGATGATCGCATGGGGAAACCAGTCTCCGGCGTTGAAGAGCGCCGCAAATCCCAACGGCAAGAGCAGGGCGGCGAGCGGCCAGCGCTGCAGCTTGCCGGTCGTGCTTTCGCGACGGGCCACATAGCTCAGTCCGACAATCCATCCGGCGAGGCCAAAGGCATTCCAGATGGCGAGCCCGGTGACGCCACGGGTCCCCGTGGAGGCCGCCGCCAGCAGCAAAAAGAAACGGCAGGCGGCCATGAGAACCGGGGAAAAGGTGACGGCCTTGTGCACCGCGTCGTAGAGCAGGATGGCGCCCACCAGAAGCGTGGAAAGCAACGCCGTGTCCCATCCCATTGCGGCGAGCAGCAGCCAGCCGGCGGCCATCATTGCCGAGCCGATCTGCCAGACGAGTTCCTCGGTGATGGCCCCCGACGGGATGGGCCGTTCGCGGCGATGCTGCCGATCGAATGCCGCATCCATCGCGTCGTTGAGATACATCCCACCGAGGTAAAGCAGGGTGCCGCCCAGGCAGAGTTGGAAGAGGGTCAGGGCACCGCCGGCGCCGCCGAGCCACCAGCCGGCGATGCAGTTTGACCACACGGTGGGCAGGTTCGAGGCACGCCCCAGGACCAGCAGGGTGCGGGGTGATGGCGGCGGATTCCGGGACATGACGACGCCGAAGGCTAAACCATCCCTTTCGGTTGGCCAAGCGGAGGAGAGACGGGCTGATTGGCTAAAGGGTTGAACCGATGAAGGGTTGAAGCGGGGAGAATCCGCCATTGAAGGGCCCCATCTTCCCGCTTCCTCCTGTCGAATTCACCGGTAGCCTCCTCGTCCATCCGCCCATGATTTTCCGCACCGCCGCCTTGCTGTCCCTGGGACTCGCCTCCGTCGTTCCGGCATTCCAACTCGCCGCCGAGGACGAATTCGCCCTGGGAGTTCGCACCACACCGCCGCTGTCCCCCGCCGACCAGGCCGCGAAGTTCTCGTTGCCGCCGGGATTCGAGATCCAGCTCGTCGCCACCGAACCGGACATCAACAAGCCGATGAATCTGCAGTTCGATGCCACCGGCCGGCTGTGGGTGACCACCAGCATCGAGTACCCCTTCCCCGCGCCCGCCGGAAAAACCGGGCGGGACCGCATCATGATCTTCGAGGACTTCGGCCCGGACGGACGCGCCCGCAAGGTCACCAGGTTTGCCGAGGGATTGAACATCCCCATCGGCGTCTATCCGTTCCGCACGGATGAGCATCACTGGAAGGCGATCGTGTGGAGCATTCCAAACCTGTGGCTGCTCGAGGACACCGATGGCGACGGTGTTGCCGACAAGCGGACGCAACTCTACGGCCCGTTCGACCACACCCGCGACACGCACGGAAACCAGTCATCGTTCCGACGCGGCTTCGACGGCTGGCTGTACGCCACGCACGGCTTCAACAACGACTCGCACGTCACCGCGCGCGACGGCAGTCATGTCGATCTCAATTCCGGCAACACCTACCGCATCCGCCTCGACGGTTCCCACATTGAGCAGCACACGCACGGCCAAGTGAACCCGTTCGGCCTCGCCTGGGACGCGCGGGGAAACCTCTATTCCAGCGACTGCCACAGCGCACCGATCTACCAACTGCTGGACGGCGGCTACTATCCGAGCTTCGGCAAACCGCATGACGGTCTGGGATTTGCGCCGGTTCTGATGGAACACGCGCACGGCAGCACCGCCATCGACGGGGCACTGTACTACAACGACAACCTCTGGCCGGCCGAGTACCAGGACAATTTCTTCATCGGCAATGTGATGACCAGCCGGTTGAACCGCGATCACCTGGTCTTCCACGGGTCATCCCCGCAGGCCATCGAGCAGCCCGACTTCCTCACCACCACCGATCCGTGGTTCCGCCCGGTGGACAATCAACTCGGACCGGATGGCGCGTTGTACATCGCCGACTTCTACAATCGCATTATCGGTCACTACGAAGTACCGCTGACCCATCCCGGCCGCGACCGCGAGCGCGGGCGTATCTGGCGGGTAATCTACCGCGGCAAGAGCGGCAAACCCGCGCTACGCAACCCGGCCCTGGCCGAGAGTCTCACCGGCCTGATCGATGAACTGGGCACGGCCAGCCTTTCACGGCGCCTGCTGGCGATGGGCGAGATTCAGGATCGTTTCGGGGCCCACGCCGTTCCCTCGCTTCGCTCCGCGTTGAATGCCATCCGCAGCCGCACCTCCCAGGACGAGGCCAATCCGGCGGTCTGGAAGCACGTGCATTTGCTCTGGTTGCTGGAACGGCTCGAGAGCGGTCGCGATACCGATCTCACCTACGCGGCGGAGCATCCCAATTCCCTCGTCCGCACCCACGCGCAGCGGATCCTCGCGTTCCGCGCGCAGCTCTCGCCGGAATTGGATCGCACCGCGCTCAGCCATTTGTCGGACACCAACGCCCTCGTCGTGCGCTGCGCCGTCGAGGCACTCGGGGCGCATCCGAACTTCGCGCACGTGCGTCCCCTGCTGGCGCTCCAGCAGCGGGTTCCCAAGGACGACACGCATCTCGCCTACGTGGTGAAGAAGGCGCTTCGCGACCACCTGCGCGACACCAACGTGCTTCAGCAGGTCGTCGACACCACCTCGCCGGCGTGGTCCACCAACGATCTGGCGTCCCTGCTCGACGTTGCCGTGGCCGTGCCTTCGCCCGGAGCCGCCACCTTTTTGGTGCGGCATCTCGAGCAGATCGCCGCACGCGGCCAGGAGCCGCTGAACGATGCCCTGCTGCAGTGCGCGCGCCACGCACCGGAATCGGAGTTCGCGGGCCTCGCTCAGTTCGTGCGCGCTCGGTTCGCGAACCAGCCCGACTATCAGTTGGCGTTGTTCAAGTCGGTGGACCAGGGCCTTCAACAACGCGGCGTGGGCGTGCCTGCCAGTCTGCGCGACTGGGGCACCGCGGTGGCCACCGAGCTGCTGGGCGGGAGTGCGAACCTATCCGCCGACTGGACGAATCTTCCCCTGGAAACCGCCCCCACGGAGAATCCCTGGGACTTCCAGGCGCGGACGCGCAGTGATGGTCAAAGGATTCGAGTGCTCTCCAGCCTCGGTCACGGCGAACAACTGACCGGCGTGCTTCGGTCGCCAGAATTCCAGGCGGGGAAGTCGCTGAGCTTCTGGCTCTGCGGTCATGACGGCTATCCCGACAAACCGGCGA
>CANGMO010000168.1 GCA_947454295.1 Verrucomicrobiota bacterium
GACCCTGGCCTTGACCCTGACCTTGACCCTGGCCTTGGGCTTGATCGTCGCCTGGCGCTTGTCCTGGGACCTCGCCCTGGCTCGTCGACGGACGTGCGCCCGCCTGGGCCTGTTCGCGATTCGGTCCAACGCCCTGTCTACCGGTGCGTGCTCCTGAAGGATCCCGTGGCTCGGTTCCCGTCGGAGCGCCGGCAGCGTCTCCAGCGCCTTGGGAATCGGCGGATTCGCGTCCCGCCCCCTGCCCCGGCTTTGAATCCGCGCCGGCACCCTTCGCGTCACGGCCCGGCTGGGTTGCAGCGGTTTCGCCACCCTGCCCCGGCTCGCGGCGGCGCGCCTCCTTCAATTCCCGTTCCAATTCGCCGGACAACGCGTCGAGTTCCTCCGCGGCAAGCCGCATGGCCTCGGTGTCGTCACCCAGGACCCGGCTTGCAGCGCGTTCGATTCCCGTCTTCAGGGCATCAATCCCCTTGCGGGCCTCCTGTTCCGCCACGCCGGCCCGCGCGCCCAGTCCCTGCCGCACCATTTCCTCGGTGGCCTCAACCGCCCGCGCGCCATCGCCACCGGAAATCTGCTGCAATCGATCGTTGAGCCCGCGGGTCAGCTCGCCGCTCTGGAGCAGCTGCTCCTGAACGCGGCTGACGGAGCCCGGGTCGTTCTGCTGAAAGGTGCGCAGGGTGTCGTACAGCTGGCGGGAAAGCAGCGGCTCGGAGGTCTCGGATTGCTCGGAAATCCGGGTCGCACGGTTCACGACATTGGTGAGCGAGCGCTTCTGCTCGGCGAGCTGGCGCATCAACGCCTCGGAAGGACCGTTGGAATCCGTGAGTCGTTTGGCCTTCGTGTCGGCCTGGCCCAGATTGCGCAGCTGATTCGCGATCTCCGCCTCGCGTCGCTGCAATTCGCGCGTTTCGTTGCGAAGCTGTTTGAGTTCCTCGGAGAACGCGCTCGAACTTTCCTTCCGCAGGTCGTCGCGCATCTTTTCCAGACGCTGTTCGGAGCGCCGGCCGGAGGCCAGCGCCTGCGAGACGCGCCCATCGCTGGTGGCCTGCGCGGCATTCTGGAGATCCTCGCGCGCCTGCTCGAGTTCCTGGCGGGATTGCGCGAGCTGCGACTGCGCCTCCGGACGGTTCATGCGCTGCTGCACTTCGTCCATGTCGGACAACATCTGGCGCTGCTCCTCCTCCAGCCGCTTCAACCGCCGCTGCAGCTCCGCCCGCTCCTCGGGCGTCCGCGCCTCCTGCAGCGACGCTTGCAGCTCCTTGAGCCGTTCATTGACGTCCTGCTGGCGTCGCGCGAGTTCCTGCAGCCGACTGAGAATCTGGAGCTGCGCCTTGCGTTCGGCCGTCTGCTGGGACGCCGCGGAGCGCTGCGTTTCGTAGCGATTCTCGGACTGATTGAGATCCAACTGGTCGATCTGGCGTTGATTCGCCGCCCCGCCCTGTCCCTGTCCGCGCGAGCGATTGCGACCACGCGTCACTTCGGTCTCGCGGGCACGGAGCTGGAGCAAGGTTTGATAGGCGGCCTGTTCCTGCACCAGCGCCTCGGCCAATGCTTGCGGGCTCTTGAGGGAATCGTCGAGCGAGGCGAGCGACTTCTCCATGGCGGCGATGGCGGACTGCCACAGCTTCCGTGACTCGGGACTCTGCGCCTGGTCCATGGACTCGCGCGCCTGCTGCAGCGCCTGTTCCGCCCCGTCGCGCACCGCCTTCAGATCGTCCTCAAAGCGACCCGTGCCTCCACGCGGCACAGGCGCGCCACCGCCGCCGGCCGCCGTCCCATTTGTGGCCCCGCGGGTTCCCGGGCGACGCGTCGGGCGTCGCGGTGCGGGAGCCGAGTCCGATCCCGGAGCCGTCTGCGCGAAAACGCCGCCCCGCATTGGCCCGATCAGGGAACGAAGATCGCGGAGCGCGCCGGGGACGTTCTGCGAGGATCGAGGCGTCGCCGCGGGTGCGGAGGATCCCGATGCCTTGCCGGAGGCACCCGACGCCCCAGGCTTGGAGCTGCGTTCGCGTTGCAGCTTCCAGGTGGCATTGATGACCTGCTTCTGCAGCTCCGCCAGCTTGCCACCCGGATCCCGTCCTTCGCCGCCGCCGCCACCCGACTCTGCATCTCCGCCCTCACTGCCACCGCCCTGGGCTTCGCGGAAGACCTCGTCGAAGGGCCGCACTTCGGCGAAGTACAGATCCCCGGTGGTGCGGCGGATCCCGCCATCGGGGCCAACATCATCCATCCACGTGAACCACGCGATGAGCTGATCCGGCTTCACGCCGAAGTCTTCCAATCGGAGTACATGACGGAAGCTGCGCTTCTCCCGGCCGGGCACGTCGCGTCCCAATTCCAGAAACGCCGTCTCAGCCCCAGGCCGCGTGACGGCGATGCCGAAGGCGGCCACCCCAAAGTCGTCCCAGATCGTGCCATCAAAGGGAATCTCCTCGAGCGGCGACGGATGCAAATCGCCGCGCGGCGACGCAAGTTTCAATTCCGGCACGCGGTTCGGCAGCGCTTCGAGCACCAGTTGCGCCGGCACCTTGTTGGTGCGGCCTTCCGAGTCGGTGAGGCGTAGCTCGTAGGTGATGTTGGTGGCGAGCACTGCATTGGACCAGGTCAGGGTGGCCACGTTCGCAAGGGGCGTGAGTTCGATGCGATTCGTCGCCTTGCCGCGGGCCATCAGCACCGCGGATTGGACCGGCTTGTTGAGGTGAAACTGCCAGGTCATCCGCGAGCCTTCGACCGCGCTCAACCGACGTGTGTCGCGCACTTCCTTGGCCGGCATTCTCGTGTACTCGGGAAACTCCACCCGCACGTCCGCGCGATCGAGGCGGGGCAGATCATATAGTTTCACCGTGAAGTTCCGGGTGCGCGACCCCGCGTACTCCACGTGATAGGTCAGATCCTTGGTAAGTTCCGCCATCCGGCCACCAAAGACCGGATCGGCCAGACTCCGCACCAGCGTGCTTCGGCGTTCCGGCTCGCCGGAGCTCGATACCACCAGCTCGGCGCCCTGTGCCGGTGCCTTGCCGAATCGAGCGAGCACCACCAGGCTCGATCCCCGCTCCATCACTGCATCCCCGGGTGTGACCTCCACGCCGGAAAAGAGCGGCTTGGGTCCCATTCCCGCAACGGTTCGGGCGCTCATCGATGCGGTGGTCAGCGACAGCCGGAAGGCCGAGACCATCAACACCAGCGCGATCAGCGGACCGGTCATCCAGCCCGCCAGTCGCCACACGGGCACGCATCGGTCCCAGGGATTGCGAACGCCGTGGGTGATGGCGTCATCGATGACGTGCTGCTGGAGGAAATGGAATCGGCCGTCGGCACCGGGGCGCTGCTGGACTGCGGTCTTGAGCAGACCCTTTAATTCTGGATGACGGGCTTCAATGATCCGGGCGGCCGCCTCGTAATCCGCCGACGCTCCCCAGCGAACCACCGTCCTCCAAAGCCCCACCCCGAGCCCTGCCGCGAGCACCGTCCAGGCGGTAATCTTGCCCACTGGATTCCCGGCCAGGCCCCAGGCTGCCGCGGCCGACAATGCTCCCGCGACGGCCCCCACCAGCGCGAGGTCCTGGCACCATGCGATCAGCCGCAGCCGCAGCACGACGGGACGAAGCCGGTAATGCAGAAGGGAGGAGTTCATGAGGGGACAGGATCGGAGGTCTGCAACGACTCGCGTCCGTCACGGGCCCGGGCCCGTTGCGCGCTGAACGCCGCCACGGCGGTTTCCACAAGGGCTAGCGCGAACGCCGCCGACAGGCACCATTTCCAAAGTTTCTGCTGCGCCTCGGCCTCGATGGCGGCGAGGACACCCGCGGCGGCCGGGTTGGCCTTGGCAAGTGTCCGCGGCGAATCCGCGGCGGCGGTGGCCGGCGCGCCGAAACGTTCCAGCGTTTCCAGCGGCAACGGCTGGGTATGACTTTCCTGCGGATCGACATTCACGGCAAACCGCCGCACCACGCGCGGCGCCGAACCGCCTGGGGCAGCCATCTCGACGACATACACACCGGGTTCACTGGTGGCCTCGAAGGCCAAGGCCCCGGGCGACAGCGGAAGCAGGTCACCGCGCGGCGTACGGATCCGAACCGCACCCGAGTCGTGAAGATCCAGTGGCACGGAGTCGCCCACCGTGAAGGCGGCCAGCGGAACGGACCCCACCCCGGCGGATTCCAGCATCGACTGCAGCAGCGGGACAAACTTGGTGGAAACCGCGAGCTGGCTGTCCGATGGCTGCCAGCCCGAGGTCAGGATGACCAAACGCCCCTTCCCCACCGCGAGTTCCACCAACGCAGGATCCCCGGTTTCAAACCGTGCCGGAACGCGCGCCCCGGGCAGGGTCGCCGCATCAAGCCGCCGATACTTCCAGAAATGAATGTGGGTGAAGTCGCTGTAGCGCGGATCGGCAAACGGCAGGAGGAACGGGTGCTTGAAATCGAGCTCACCGAGCAGGGTATCCCCTTTGACCCGCACCTCCTCCACCGTGACGCCGCTCGTCCCGGACAGTGCCGACACCGTCGTGGATCCGCCTTCGGGAGCGAGCACCAGCAGCACCATGCCACCAGCGGCCAGGCGCGCGCGTACGGGCGCGCTGCGGTCATCGGAAAGGTCACCGGTGATCACCACCAAATCCGCCGAGGCCAGCGCGGCCGCGGAAGATTGGGTGGTGATTCGCACCTTCTGCTGGGGATTTCCCTCCAGCGCGTGACGCAGGAAAAACAACGGACCATGCACCGACGCGGAGCCGGCGGCGCCATCTTCCTTCGCAGCATCCGCACCCATGTAGAGCAATTGCACCGGCGTCGGCTCGGGAGGGATCACGCCAACCCGATTGTCGAACGACTCCGAATCCCCCAGCAGCATCACCTCGGAAAGGTCGGACGGCGCGTTGGTGCCAGGCAGCGGCAACGTGGCAATGCGGCTCTGACCGGGCGGGACATACACGGCGACCGGCGTGGCGAAGGGCTCCTTCGCGCCGGGCCGGACCCAGGCCACCGAGAAAGCATCCCGGGTGGCATCGCCGGAGTTGCTCACCCGCACGCGGACGCCATCACCCACCTTCACCGTGGCGCCGGATCCCCCGGAGAGCCATTGCACACCGGCGTTTCCCGGCGTTTTGGATTTCACGGGATCCACTATGAGCCGCACCGACTTGGGCCACTCGAAGGAGGCAAGGGCCTGCACCCTGTCGCCCTCGGCAAGATCGGAGATCAATCGAATCTCGAGCGTTTCACCCGGCCGAGTGGTTGAGGCGTCCGTCAATTCCTCCGCGGCGCGCACCAGCGCGACGCCCAGATCGGAAGCACCCCACGCCGGAGCGAGCGCGTCCAAACGCGACCGCACCAGCGCCACACGCTCGGCCGAGGGACGCGAAGTCCAGTCGGCAAAGCTCACCACCGACCGCATTCGCCGATCGAAACCATACACCGCGAGCGTGTCCCCGGGTGCCGCCGACTCGACCGCCGCGAGAATCCGGGCGCGCGCGGCGTCCCACAGTCCCTCGCGTCGCATGCTGGCGCTGGTATCCACCAGAATCAGCTCGCGACGAATCGTGCCGCGAAGTTCAGGCAACGCGAGTGGCCGGCGAACGAAGGGCCGCGCGAACGCTGCGGCGAGCAGCGCCAGCACCAGGCAGCGCAACAACAGCAGCAGCAAATCCTCAAGACGGCTCCGCTTGGTGAGCCGGGGCGGCGACACCCGCAGGAACATCAACGAGCTGAACGGAACCTGTTCCCGGGTCTTCCGGCGGATCAGGTGGAATACCACCGGCAGCACCACGGCGGCCGCTCCGGCGAGAAACAGGGGGGCGAGGAAGTTCATGACGCCCCTCCTCCACTTCCCGCGACCGGGCCGCGGACGTTGGCGCGGCCATTTCGGCGCTCCAGGAAGGCGAGCAGGAC
>CANGMO010000169.1 GCA_947454295.1 Verrucomicrobiota bacterium
GAAGGTGAAGGAGTTCTTGTCGGCCAGGTAGGCGGACACCGTTCCCCCTGGCTCCGTCTACTTCCCACCGGCGCGACTCCTCACCTCGGCAACGAGCCCCTCGAAGGTGTTGGTTCCCGCCAGCCGCTTCTGGGCCGCCGGGGACAGGGCCGGGGCCACGCGCAAGAATTCGTCCCAGGCCCCGCAGCGAAGCGACCAGGTGGCTCGCTTTGAGTTGTGGTCCTCCACGTCGTTGGGACGACGGCGATGGACTTCATCCAACGCCTCCCGCACCTCATCCCACACCCCCGGTCCCCGCCAGTAACCGGCGCGGACCGCCACAGCCTCCGCCGGCGGCATCTGCCAGGCGTGAGCGGCGGCGATGGCCCGGTGGACGTCGATCACGATCAACGGCGCCTCGTCGCCCCAAGTCGGCTCCTTCAGGCACTGACGCCCAAAACTGCGCAGGGCATTGACCGAGCCGCCCCACTTCGGTGTGAGAAACTCCAGCTTGGCCCGCAGTGCGGGGAAGTATCCCGGCCGCGCCTCCATCGCCCGCTGAAACCACTTCTCCATCTCCCCGCCATCCTTCTGCAGCCCCAGGCAAACGGTGAGCATCTTGGTGGGCGCGACGGGATTGCTCTTGTCCTGCTCCCAGGCGCGCGTCAGGAGCTGATCCGCCTTTTCCAATTCCTCCGTGAACTTCCGATATCCGGACTCGGTAACCGTGTCGATCGTTCCGGAGCCGCGGGCCTTCCAGGCTGCCTCGATGGCGAGCTGCCCGTCGATCAGGTCGGCAAGCGGAAGTCGGGGCCAGTTGCGTCGCAGCAGGGGCTCGATCTGCGCCCAGGATGCCGCGAGCTGCTTGGGATTCGAACGAACCATCCGGCGCTCGGACATCACCATTTCCGTGACTTCGATGGTCGGGGTGGTTTTGTCCGCGAGCGCCGACAGCAGAAGATTCATGGCGGCATGCCGATGCCGGTGAATGTCCGGCCAGGTATTGGTCCCGGACGGCATGGCGCTGCGAAGCGCGGCCGCCGCCTCCATTTCCGCATGAAACTTCAGGTTGGGCGGATAGCCGGACGCCGAGAGCGCCTCCGCAATGGCCACCCAGTCCGCGGCGACTTCGGCGGACCGGCGTTCGACACGCCCGGCCGCCGGGCGAAACCGGCGCGCCGCAAACTGGACCATCGGATCGTCACACCCTTCGCGGAGTGCGGCATCGGCGAGTTCGACCGCCAGTTCCCGCCACCGAGGCTCAGCCGCCGGCACTTCGGCGAGTCCCTCGGCGATCAGAAATGTCGCCGAGTCCACCGGACTGTCCCAGCGCACGTTCCGCCTGCCCACCTTGTGATAGGCGCCGTCCCAGACCGATTGGTACCAGCGCAGGGTCACCGTCTGCTCGCGGCTGGGTTTTGGGGCGGCGGGAATGGCCGGCTCCTCGGCACAAAGCGGGCACGCCAGGAAGATCAACACCAGCCAGCAGTGGGAAACCCTCATGCCCCAATGCCTCCAATCCGCCAAATCCGGAGCAAGAAAAAAGTTTGGCACGGAGGTCCCGACACCGCCCAGGCCGGGCCGCCCCGTTCGCAGCCTCGGCGCGTCCATGTGCGCCCCGATGCGTTCGCCAGCCGGGATTCCCGGGGGCGCAGGCGGGACATTTTCAGACGAATCCCTCCCCAATTCCGGAGCCGCGGGGGTGACATCAGCCCTGTTTTCAGGCCGAAAACGGGGTTAAAGCCCAGGACGCCCGGATCATTTTGAAAAACCCGTTGACCTTTTCCACCCACTCCATACTCTTTCCGCTCCCTTGCATGGGAATCTGTATTGATGAAAACTTTTTTGCCCAAGGTTGACGTGCAGCGGCGCAAGTGGCGCGTGATCGACGCCGATGGCGCCGTTCTCGGCCGTCTCGCCGTCCAGGTCGCCAATGCCCTCCGTGGCAAGGACACCCCCGTCTACACCGCTCACCTCGACGCCGGCGACTTCGTGGTCGTCATCAACGCCGAGAAGGTGGTCCTCACCGGAAAGAAGGAATCCGACAAGGAGTTCATGAGCTACTCCGGTTGGAAGGGTGGCGAAAGCTACCGCACCGTCGCCCAAGTCCGCGCGGCTCACCCCGAGCGCCTCGTGATGCACGCCGTCAAGGGCATGCTCCCGAAGAACCGTCTCGGTGACCAGCTCCTGACGAAGCTCAAAGTCTACGTCGGCGCGACCCACCCGCACACCGCCCAGAATCCGGCCAAGCTCACCTACGCCGGCTGATCGCTGAAGGCACTTTCTACCTCTCTTCACCATGGCTCAAGCAGTTGAATTCCTCGGCACCGGACGGCGCAAGACCAGCACCGCCCGCGTTCGCATCACCCCGGGCACCGGCAAGATCACCGTGAATCGCCGCGCCTTCGAGGTGTATTTCCCGCTCGAATCGCAGCGGATGACCGTCCAGCAGCCGTTCGTGGCCACCGCCACCACCGGCAAGTTCGACGTGAAGATCAACGTCCAGGGTGGCGGACCTGCCGGCCAGGCCGGTGCGGTTCGTCACGGCATCGCCCGTGCGCTGCTCGCCAGCGACGTTGCCCTCAAGCCCGCCCTCCGTGGTGAGATGCTGCTGACCCGCGATCCTCGTATGAAGGAACGCAAGAAGTACGGCCAGCCGGGCGCTCGCAAGCGGTTCCAGTTCAGCAAGCGCTGATCCGACCCAAGATTTCAAACCCCGCCTGGCTTCTGCCGGCGGGGTTTTTTGTTGCCGTCATCGCCCCGCTTCCCATCGAGTTGTCCATCCCGGACCATGTACATTCCCCCCGCCTACCAGCCGCCCTCGCCTGAAATCGCGGTCGCGGTCATGACGCGATTCCCGTTCGCGACCCTGATCACCGTCGACGGCACCCGGCCGGTGGCGACCCACATTCCGCTGCACCTCGAACCGGCCGCAGGGCCCCACGGTACGCTGATCGGTCACGTCGCCCGCGCCAACCCTCACGGAGCGCTGCTGTCGTCCCGCACTGAATCGCTCGCCATCTTTCACGGCCCGCACGCCTACGTCTCGCCTACCTGGTATCGAGATCATCCCGCCGTACCCACCTGGCATCATGTCACAGTCCATGCCTACGGGGTGGCCCGGGTGATCGCGGATCGTGGTGAACTATCAGCCCACATGAACCGGCTGATCGCGCAGTTTGAATCCGGTCCCGGGGCCTGGTCAGCCCAGCAGGCCCCCCCCGACTTCCTCGACCGGATGATGGCCGGCATCACGTTGTTTGAACTCCCCATCGCGCGCCTTGAAACCCAGTGCAAGCTGGGGCAGAAGCGATCCGTGGAGGACCGCACACAAGTCATCGAAGCCCTTCAGCGAAGCGGCCGCCCCGAAGATGCCGCGGTTGCCGCCTGGATGGTCTCACTCCCTTCCGTTCCCCCGGAGTTCCCAATCACCCCATGAGCACCCCTGCCCCGGACACGCCACAGCAGTGGACCCGTGACCGCTTTCTGGTTTCCGCCGACCCGTCGCGTCTGGATGCCAAAGCCGTGCACGCCTTCCTGGCTTCGTCGTATTGGGCTACCGGCATTCCGCTTTCCGTGGTGGAGCGGGCGCTGCGCCATTCGCTAAGCGTCGGGCTCTACGACACCGCCGAACCGAACGTCCCGCAAATCGGACTGGCCCGCGTGGTGACCGATCGCGCCACCTTCGCCTACCTGTGCGACGTCTACGTGCTGCCCGGATACCGGGGTCGCGGTCTCGGCCGGTGGATGATGGATTGCTGCCTCGCCCTGCCCGATCTCCAGGGGCTGCGGCGGTTCAATCTGGTGACGCGAGACGCCCACACCCTCTACGCACCGCTAGGGTTTCGGGCGATCGCGCACCCGGATCGATACATGGAGAAACTGGACCCCGATGTTTACAAACGGACCACGTCCGCGTGAACTCGTCGCCGAACCGAATCATGCGCACGTTTTCCAATCCTGTCCGCGTCGCCATTGTCGGCGCCTCCGGTTACTCCGGCGAAGAACTCGTCCGGCTTCTCCTGCATCATCCCCGCGTCCAGCTGGTCGCCGTGACCTCGCGCCAAAACGCCGGTCAGACCCTGGCCAGCGTCTTCCCGCGATTCGCGAGTCATCCGGTGTCGCGCACGCTCCGCTTTTCCGAGCCGGACGCCGCCGCGCTGGCGCAGCTGGCGGACGTGGTCTTCCTCGCCCTGCCCCACGGGGTCTCGGCAGAGTTCGCCATTCCGTTGACCGCAGCGGGCAAGGTGGTGATCGACCTGAGCGCTGACTTCCGACTGCGCAGCGCCGCGGTGTACAAGGAATTCTACGCACACGATCATCCGGCTCCCGATCTCCTGGCCACGGCGGTCTACGGATTGCCCGAGGTGTATCGCGATCGAATCCGCGAGGCCTCCCTTGTGGCCTCGCCCGGGTGCTACCCCACCAGCATTCTGATTCCCACCCTTCCCCTGCTGAAGGCCGGCCTGATCCGTCCCTCGGGCATTATCGCCGATTCCATGAGCGGCGTAAGCGGGGCGGGTCGCAAGGCGGAGGTCGACTACCTGTTCTGCGAATGCAACGAGAGCGTCCGCGCCTATGGGATTCCGAAGCACCGCCACCTCTCGGAGATTGAGCAGGAGCTTTCGATCGCCGCGAAGGAACCGGTCACCATCCAGTTCACGCCGCACCTGATCCCGGTGAACCGCGGAATCCACACCACCCTGTATCTCGCGCCGACGCGTCATTTCCAGGATGCGGCCTCGACCGCCTCGTTGCAGGCCGAGATCGCAGCGTGCTACCAGGCCGCCTATGCAAACGAACCGTTTGTGCGTGTCCTCGAAGGCAAAGCGCTTCCCGACACCAAGAACGTGGTCGGCACCAACGTGGTCGAACTGGCCTGGAGACTGGATCCGCGCACGGGCCGGCTGCTCGTGCTCAGCGCCGAGGACAACATCGTCAAGGGCGCCAGCGGCCAGGCGGTGCAGAGCCTGAACATCGTGTGCCAGTTCCCTGAAACCACGGGACTCCTCTAATTCCCATGCTTCCCACCCGTCGCCAATTCCTGCAGGCCTCCAGCCTGGCGGGTTTGGCGGCGGTGACCGGGTGTGCGTCCCGCGGCGGGCTCCCGGAACGCGAGATCTCCTGCGATCTCGCCATTCTGGGCGGCGGTGTTGGCGGCTGTGCCGCGGCGCTGGCGGCCTGCCGTCAGGGACTTCGGGTAGTCCTCACCGAACCGACGGACTGGATCGGCGGACAGCTCACCTCGCAGGGGGTGCCCCCGGATGAGCATCCCTGGATCGAGCAATTCGGATGCACCCGGAGTTATCGTGGGTTTCGCGAGGGCGTTCGGGACCACTACCGGGCGGATCCCCTCCTCATCGACTCCGCCCGCGCCAGCCGACTCTTGAATCCCGGCAACGGCTGGGTCTCCCGGTTGTGCCATGAACCCCGAGTCGCCCACACGGTGCTGCAGCAATTGCTGGCCGCCGATGTCGCAGCCGGACGCCTGCGGATCCTGACCCGTCACGAGTTGATTGGCGCCACGAGCCATGCCGATCGCGTGACGTCGGCGACCGTTCGCGATCTTGAATCAGGCCACGAACGCACCCTGGTGGCCCCCTGGTTCATCGACGCGACCGAGCTGGGCGATCTGCTGCCGCTGGCAGGCGTGGAGCACGTGATCGGCGCTGAATCGCGCCGGGAAACCGGCGAGCTGCATGCGCCGGAGCAGGCCAATCCACTCGATCAGCAATCCTTTACCTGGTGCTTCGCCCTGGAGTACCGCCCCGAAGACAAGGACGGGAATCGGATTCCGCGTCCGGCGGACTACGAGTTTTGGCGCGACTACATCCCGACCATGAAGCCCGCCTGGACCGGCCGGCTGTTCA
>CANGMO010000170.1 GCA_947454295.1 Verrucomicrobiota bacterium
CTAGGGCAGCTGCGATCGGGCGGGCGGCGGCAAGATCCGTTGCCAGCAGCAGATCCAGCGATGCCGTCGCGGTCTCCAGTCTGCCGGCGGCGTTCAGTCGGGGGCCCAGCTGATACCCAACTTCCTGGGCACCCACCGCGCCTGAAATTCCCGAGACCTCCTTGAGCGCCACGAGACCCGGGCGTTGCGTGTCGGTCAGGCGTTGCAGTCCAGCCGTCACCAGAATTCGGTTCTCACCCACCAACGGCACCAGATCGGCAACGGTTCCGAGCGCGACGAGATCCAGAAACTCACGCAGATCCAGCGTCGCGAACTCAGCGAGCCCCTGCTCACGTCCTGATTTGACGACGGCATGCAGCAATTTGAAGGCGAGTCCCGCGGAGCACAGCTCGCGGAACGATCGTTCCCCCGGAGCGCCCAGCTGGGGATTGACCAGGGCCAGCGCGGCGGGAGGCGGAGTGCTCACCTGGTGATGGTCGAGCACCAGCACATCGACCCCGCGGGCATTCAAGAGGGCAATGGGTTCCACCGCCGTGGAGCCGCAATCCACCGCCAGCAACAGCGACACCGGGAACCGTTCGAGGCAGGCCTCAACTCCGGCCTGGCTCAGTCCGTACCCCTCGTCCAGCCGGTGCGGCAGGTAGGGGTGAATCCGCCACCCGAGACGTTCGAAACCCGACTTGAGAATGGCCGTCGAGGTGACGCCATCCACGTCGTAATCGCCAAACACCACCAAAGGTTCGCCGGATTCCCGCTGGCGAAACAGCCGTTCAACCGCGGGGCGCAGATTCGGGATCAGCAGCGGATCTGCGAGATTCCTCAGTCGGGGATCCAGGAACTCGGAGGCCGCCTCAGGGGTGGCATGTCCACGGTGAATGAGGCAGCGGGCAATCCACTCGGGAAGATCCAGGTCTCCGGCGAGTCGCGCCACGGCCCCTTCGTCGCAGGGCGCGGTGATCCACCGGCGGTTCAATTCCTATCCTCCTGCGCAGACACCACCGCCGATTGGGCTTCGCGTCGTCCGAAGACGAGGGAGGCCACCATCGAAACGAGCAAGATTCCCACAACAATCGCGAGTGAGATGTTCATGAGCGAATCCCCAAGCCACGGTTTCAGCCAGGGTTCCGCCAGCATCTTCGCGCCGATGAACACCAGCACCAGCGAGAGGCCGTATTTCAGCAGAGTGAAATAGCCCATCGCGCTGGCCAGGACGAAGTACAGCGACCGAAGCCCAAGGATGGCG
Source organism: Verrucomicrobiota bacterium (assembly GCA_947454295.1). Classification (GTDB taxonomy): domain Bacteria; phylum Verrucomicrobiota; class Verrucomicrobiia; order Limisphaerales; family UBA9464; genus CAIVQB01. The sequence goes on from CANGMO010000170.1 coordinate 1,244, forward strand.
AACACGTTTGAGGTGAACACGAGAAACGCATCCTGGGTCACGCCGAAGATCGCTGGAATGGAATCCAGCGCGAAGACCACATCGGTCGTTTCCACCATCACCAACACCAAGGCCAACGGCGTCAGCAGCCATCGTCCCGAGCGCCGGGTGGTGAACGACTCGCCATCGAACGCGGTGGACATCGGAAAGAATCGCCGGACCATCTTCACCACCGGATTGCGCTCCGGCTCGATGGAATCCCCTCCGTCGCCGGCAAACATCATCCTTCCGCCAGTATAGATCAGGAATGCCCCCATGACGTAGAGCACCGCGTGAAACCGCTGAATGATCACCGCACCGGCACCGATCATGACCCCGCGCATGGCAAGCGCCCCCAGAATGCCCCAGAACAGAACCCGGTGCTGCCAGGCCGCCGGAACGGCAAAGAAACGGAAAATGCACGCCATGACGAACACGTTGTCCATGGAGAGCGAAAGTTCGACGAGGTAGCCGGTCACGAACGTCGCGCCGTGTGTCGGCCGCCAGCCTGGAATGGTTCGGGGAGCCACCCAGAAGGCAAAGAGCATCGCCGAGGCCGACCAGACACCCGTCCAAATCAGCGCCTCACGGAATCCCACCTTCCGGCCGTGCCGATGAAACAGGCCCAGATCCAACGCCAGTGCCAGAAGCACAAACGCGGTGAATCCCGCCCAATGTATTGCCGTGATGGAAGCCATCCGCCTGGTGAGGATACTCGCGAACGCCCTCGATTCCAGATCGCGGTTGGCAAAAATGGGATTCAGTCCCGCTCAGTGGCCCGGACTGCCATCGGAGCCGCCCCGACGCGTCTCGCGCTCCGCCACCGACTCGTGATGCACGATCAACTCGCTGGCAATGATCGGATCAATCCCCCATCGGCGCGCGAGGAGAATGAGTCGGTCGGTGTTGCGACATTCGGCTGGGATCTCGCCGTAGCGCACGGGTTCCGCTTCCTCGGCGTACTCGCGGCACCGGAGTCCCAGCAGGCGCTCCTCGAGGGTGGCCCGCCCCTCGTTCCAGAGGGTGGTGCCAGCCCACGCGTAGGCACGGGTGACACGGCCATCATCCAATCGAGCCCACGCATGGGAATGCAGGACCCGGTTGGCTGCGAAAAAATGGACGGTGCCCAGTACTTCGCTGGTTTGACGCAGGAAATGGAAGGCTTGATCCACGTCGTGGAAGATATCCGGCATCCCGGCGCCGATCACCAGCGACCATCCATCCACCGGGGGAGAAACGAACAAACGCGCTTCGCGCGAGCGCGCCAGCGCATCGGCCCAGCTGGCGTGGCGCGCCATCCTGCCTCGAAAGACTTCGCGAATCCGCGCCGGAGACGCTCCTCGAATGGCCAGCCATTGATCCGGAACTGGAAACGGCAGGGATCGGCGATACGGGCGAGGGCCAATTTCCTTCAAATCCGGTGCGGGGACGAGGCCGGCAGCGCGTTGGCGGCGGCGTTCCCTTCGGTAGAGAAACAGGAAGATCCCCAGGATTCCGAGGACCGTGGACAGCGAGGCCAGCAGCATGACCACCAACAGTTCCATCCCCTTCCCGTAATCCCGAACCGGCCGCGGCGCAATTGGTTTCGGGTCGAGGCCGAAAAAACCTCCTGGCGACTATGGCAGGCGTGCGCCGCGCGCCGTCTCCAAGAGCCTGTACCAAGTATCGCGGTCCAGGGACACCGAGGCGGCACGGGCCAGGTCGCGAATTCGATCTGGCTGGGTGGAGCCAATCACGGGAACCACTCCGGGAATCTTGAGCAGCCATGCGATCGCCAGCGCGGCACGGGAAATTCCGACCGAGGCTGAAACGGCATCCAGGGACTGGCGCAGGCGCAGGCGAACTTCGGCATCAGGGTGACCATCGGGTGCCGCATCGCCGTGGCCAAGGCGCCCCTTGTCGAGCGGACTCCATGCCATCGGCGTCAGGTTGGCCGAGAGGCACTGGTCGAGCACACCATTCTTCAGAGCACTCCGGTGGTGCAGGCTGATCTCCACCTGATGCACCGCGAGCGGCAGCGGCAACGCGCTTTGCAGCGCGGTCACCTGTGAGGGCCTGAAATTGCTGACACCGAATTCCCGGACTTTCCCGGCATCCCTGAGCCGGACAAAGGCACCGGCTACTTCATGAGGATCCATCAGTACGTCGGGCCGGTGAAGCATCAGCAGATCCAAATGCTCAATGCCCATTCGCTTCAGGGAGCCTTCCACCGACGAGACGATGTAGTCCGCACTGAAGTCGTAGCGATAGGGCGAGTCCGGGGATGGGTCACCGGACTTCCGGATCCCGCACTTGCTCGCCACCGTCAACCGCGCCCGCAATCCGGGAACTTGAGCGAGGGCCTCTCCAAAGATCCGTTCGGATTCCCCGCCACCATAAATGTCAGCCAGGTCGAACAGAGTGTACCCAGCATCCACCGCCGCGAGCACCGCACGCACTCCGGTTGTTTTCACATCGGGTGGCGCCACCTCGCCTTCGGAGCCGGCAAGGCGCCAGCAACCGTAGGCAAGTCGTGATCCAACGAGTGAGGAGGCGCCGAGCCGCTGGGTGATCATGGGATAGGGAAAACCGGGCGATCCCAACTCAAAGACCGATGTCGGTCACCGCTCCCTGGCTGGCTGAGCTGACGGTCGCCGCATACTTCGCGAGGATGCCGCGGGTGTAATTCGGCTTCGGCTGCTTCCACTTGCGAAGCCGGGCGTCGAGCTCGCGCGCGGGGATGGCCAGTGTGATGGCACGCTTCTCGGCATCGATGACAATAGGATCGCCATTCTTGACCACGGCGATCGCCCCACCATCGAACGCCTCGGGCGTCACGTGGCCGATGACAAATCCGTGGGATCCACCGCTGAACCGTCCGTCCGTGATCAGCGCCACGTCCTTGCCAAGCCCCTTGCCCATGATCGCGCTGGTCGGAGAAAGCATTTCGCGCATTCCGGGACCGCCCTTCGGGCCTTCGCCGCGAATGATGATGACATGCCCCTTCTTCACCTTGCCGCTGAGAATTCCCTGCAGCGCCTTTTCCTCATTCTCGAACACGATGGCCTTGCCGGAGAACTTCAACCCCTCCTTGCCCGAAATCTTGCCCACCGCACCGCCCGGGCAAAGGTTGCCGCGGAAGACCACGAGGTGGCTGGACGGCTTGATGGGATTGTCAAAGCTGCGCACGACATCCTGTCCGGCCGGATAGGACGGGGCATTGCGGAGATTCTCGCGGAGGGTCTTCCCGGTGACTGTCAGGCAGTCGCCGTGCATCAGCCCCTTATCCAGAAGCATCTTCATCAGGGGCACGGTGCCACCGATCTCCACCAGACGGGCCATCACATACTTGCCCGATGGCTTGAGGTCGGCGAGGACGGGCACGCGCTTCCCGACGCGGGTCCAGTCATCAATGGTGAGCTTCACCCCCGCGGAATGGGCCATGGCAATGAGGTGCATCACCGCGTTGGTGGAGCCGCCAAGGGCGATGACCAGAGTCATGGCGTTCTCAAACGCCTCCTTGGTCATGATATCGCGGGGCCGGATGCCACGACGGATCAGATTGAGCACCGCCGCACCGGCCTGCTCGCAATCCAGCGTCTTGTCCTTCGACACGGCCGCTTGCGCGGAAGAATTCGGAAGGCTCATTCCGAGCGCCTCAATTGCGCTGGCCATGGTGTTCGCGGTATACATGCCGCCGCACGAACCCGCACCAGGAATGGCCACTTCGGCAATCGCCTCCACCTGCTCGGCGCTGCACGCTCCGGCGGCGTTTTTGCCCACCGCCTCGAAGATGTTGACCAGATCGACGTCCCGCCCCTCATGTTCGCCGGGAAGGATCGTTCCGCCGTAGACAAAGATCGAAGGGCGGTTCAACCGGCCCATGGCCATGATGCAGCCGGGCATGTTCTTGTCGCACCCGCCGACCGCCACAAACCCGTCAAAGCCCTGGCAGCCGACCACCGTCTCGATTGAATCTGCGATGACTTCACGGGAGACGAGGGAGTACTTCATTCCCTCGGTTCCCATGGAGATGCCATCGGAAATGGTAATGGTGTTGAACACCACCGCCTTGCCGCCGGCTTCATTGATCCCCTGGGCCACGCTGACGGCCAGCTGGTCGATATGCATGTTGCACGGGGTGACCATGCTCCACGTCGAAGCGACGCCGACCTGCGACTTGCGGAAGTCCTCCTTCTTGAATCCGGTGGCGTAAAGCATTCCACGGCTGGGCGCTCGCTCGATGCCATCGACGACAATCGATGAAAAGGCGCGCTCCAGGGAGGCGGACTTGGATTTGGCGGAGGATTTGGACTTGGTCTTGGCAGGCGTGCTCATGGCGGCCCCGTGAGTGTGCCGAACCGCCGCATCCGGCAAAGGCGAAAGTGGTGCGAGCCCTCCGGCCAGTCCCAGCCACCCGCGACGCAGAGTCCGTCTGACGACCGCCCCCAACTGAAGTCTCGACCCGCCCCGGCAGCCCAAGCATGATCCTCCCCACGGACAATCTCAGGGGATCTGATGCCAATCTAGGACTTTTCCCTACTGGCCCACAGGTTGAGAATCCGACTCAAACAGTGCTACTACCCCCCC
>CANGMO010000171.1 GCA_947454295.1 Verrucomicrobiota bacterium
ACCGCACCCTCCGATTCGCCCGCTGAAAATGAGTGACCTTTCCCCAGGCTCAACCAGCAGCTACGCGTTCGTTCACTCCAATGTTGTCGTCAGCACGGTCTCGGTTGAGAGCCCGATGGAAAAATGGATCGGAACCGATCAGTACGAACTACTCGCGAAAAAGGACTACGATTCCACTGTCGAGTTCGAACCCTACCTCAAGAAAGTCCATGACCTGATCGAATCCGAGCGACCGGGATCCGAACGACTCTTCAGCGCGATCAGGATGGTCTATGAGATGCGTGCTGACGTGCTTGAAAAGCGGCGCGACCTCTTCGACCTGGAATACTCTTTCAATGCCAAAATGGGGCGCATCCGGGCCGACGCATCGTTCCCCGCGCGAGACAAGCAATCTCGACTTGATGTCGAGATCAACGACATGAACGCCGAGAAGATCAGGATCGGCGTTGAGTCACGAAGGAACTACGACCGGTTCCTCAAACAGATGAACGCTCTCGTCGGCGAGCTCAACGAGGCGACCATCGAACGCTTCGCCGCATTTGAGCCCCGATTTGCCCCCCGCCCCCTTCGACCCGATCCCTAACGCGCAGCGTCCAACTTCAGCAATCGTCCGTCAAAACCACAGCGGGACACCGATGAACACCAAGGTGACCGTGTGATCCTCCGGTGGGGCGTTGCGGCCGCGACGCCCACTTTGTCCGTTCTGCGTCCCCCGGACGCGGAACGAACTGCCTCGGCCCACGCGTGGTGCCAAACCACCGCTCTCGTCCGCGCATCGCGCCCGCGTCCGCCTCCGGAACCGTCTGAAGACGGGACTCCAAACGAGATCCCCCCTCTACGCCCCCATTAGCGATTTCCGGTTCCTTCCTCGTTCACCCCTCCTCTGCATTCCGTTCTTGCCGTTTAGCATTTTCCTTTTGCCTTGGGCTTCCCCATCTCCCAACTGCGATCCCAGTCCCGGCTCCATCGCCCAACATTCACTCGGACTCCACGCGGAAGAACTGGATCACTCCACTCGCCGGCAGCTCGAGGCTCGTATCGCCTGAGGTGGTGGTGGGCTCCAGGGTGCGGATGAATAGGAACGGTCCTTCAAGACTGGTCGCGCCCATCAGTCGATAGGTTCGACCCGGGATCCCATTCCAGCGAAGCGCGATGACTCCCGGGCGAATCAGGCTTCCAGTCGACTGCAGGTCCGCCAACTCCTCCGGCGGCCCGGATGCCGCAGGGCTCGCGCGAACCGAAGGCGTGACTACATGGCCGGGTTTCCGGGGTTGCAGCTGGGTGTAGGTCCACTGAAGCCCCGTGCATCCAAGCTGGATCCGCTCCTGGATTCCCGAGGCAAGGCCGCCACTCGAATCCGCGACCGCAGTCAGCGTCGCGTTGGTCATCCGAATCTGCAGGAAGAACCCGTTCCCGAGAGTGTTGGTCACGGTGGACTCAAGCGTCGCGGAAGCACTCTTCGCCCCTTCAGCGCAGCGCAACGCCAGGACCGGCGAGATGGAATCGGGAGTCCGCACCAAGGTCAGCGACGGCGTTGCCTTGCCCACCGCCCCCTGCGTGCTGAAGCCGGTGAGCGGAAGCCACCCGGAATACTTGTCCGCACGTTTCGGGCCGGACACGCCGTCCATCTGGAGAAAGGTGTCCGCAAGTCCGGGAAGGATGGCCCCCAACCAAAGGAGCCCGATGATGGCAGCGGTTCGAATCACAACGAGATACTTGATTTCCGGTGGCGCCGCGTCGCGAGGCACAGGGTGCCCTGGACACCGCGCCCGCACCCCTCAGAGCCGCTTGTTGGCCACGAGGTCCCAGCCCGTGACCACGCTGGCTCCGGAGGGAGCCCCATTGGCATCGAACGCCTGGTAGAACCACTGGATCTTGCTGAACGAGAAGGAAACCGACTCGGTGGGCCGCTCACCGGCCGCCGCACCGCTGGTGGTGACACCCGTGATTGTTAGATCCTGGAGCAGCAGCTTGTAGGTGTCGTTCGTGGAATTCGACGGGCGGACATACAGGGTCGCCCTCGCCACACGCACACCGGACGCGCAATTGAGGAAGAGCGTCGGGGTGGTCTTGTCGACAAGCTTCGTTACCACCAGGTTGTTGAAATTGGCCTTGCCGGTGCCGCCACCACCACCAATCACTGAGCCCGAGGGCATCTGTACCCCGAAGGAGAAACTCAACACGTCGATCGTGTTCGGGTGCTTGGCATCCACGGAATCCCCCGGAATGGCGGTCAGCTCCAGCTGCATGACCACCGGCGACGAGATCCCGCCCTGAACCAGGCAACCGGCGAAAATGCCGAGGAGGACGAGCGAATGGCGAAGCGAGCGCATGACTCGAATCGTCCCACGAACCTCCTCACGGTCAATTCGGGAAACCCCGAAACCCGGTGAATTCCATGTCCGAGGTACACGGTGCACGCGGATGAACGCGGAGTGCCGGAGCTGGAGGAACACTTGGCCCGCATCTGTCACCCGATCCAACATGTCGCACCATTTGGTCCGCCCGTTCGTAGTCCCGCCTTCAGGCGGCTCCGCTTCGCGCCCGGTGCGGAACCGTCTAAAGACGGGACCCCGAACGCGATCCCACCCTCTGCGTCCCCATCCGCAATCTTTGATTCCCTCCCGTCCGCCGCGCCCCTGCATTCCCATTTTGCCTTTTTCCTTTTGCCTTGGTCTTCACCGATCACCGATCTCGCCTCCCCATTTTGAATTTCTAATTCTCCATTTTTCATTGCTCGACTGTTCACCGGTTACTGGTCACCGATTACCTCCCCCTCACCGATCTGCGAATCTCCACGCACACTTTCACGAAACTTGATCCCGCCGGGCGCGTCTGAACACCTGTATGCTAAATCCGATCTCCCCAACCCGGTGGGGTTTCGAAGCGGCCGCGCACCTTTTGAATCGCGCCGCGTTCGGAGGCACCCCTGCGGAGATCGAATCCTTCGCCAGACTCAGCCCGTCGGAGGCCGTGGATCGCGTTCTGCAGGCTCCCGAGGCCAATGCCGCCGATCCCCTGCCCCCGCCGGATTGGGCCCGGCCCGACCCGGACCGCCCAAGGAAGCTGAAGGAGTTTCGCGAGGCCACCCCGGAGGCCCGACGCGAACTCGCGAAGGCACGTCAAAAGGAGGAGCGCGCCCGTTTCCTGGAACTCCAGTCGTGGTGGCTCCGACGCATGACCACGGGAACCCCCGCGTTCGCGCATCGGGAAAAACTGACGTTGTTCTGGCATGGTCACTTCGCCACGGCGTTCCAAAAGGTTCGCGATGCCTACCTCATGTGGCGCCAGAACGACCTGTTTAGGCGTCTCGGAGGGGGTGACTGGACGACGCTGCTCCGCGAGGTGTCGCGAGATCCCGCGATGCTCATCTGGCTGGATCAGGCACAGAGCAAGCCGGAACACCCCAATGAGAACTTCGCGCGCGAGCTCATGGAGTTGTTCACCCTCGGTGAGGGGAATTACACCGAGTCCGACATCCTGGCGGCCGCACGGGCCATGACCGGGCTCACGCTGGACCGCCTCAAGCAGGAGCCGGTGTTCCGTCCGCGGTTGCACGACCGCACTCCCACCACGCTGTTCGGCGCCGCCGGAGCACATCAGCTGGACGACGTCCTGCGACTGATTGTCGCGCGCCCTGAGTCCTCGCGATTCATCACCGGCCGCCTCTGGAACTTCTTTGCCGGAACCGCCCCATCGCCCGAGCTGGCGGCCGAGCTGGCATCGACGTTCGAACGCCATGACCGGAGGTTCTCCCCGTTCCTGCGTGCGATGTTTGTCTGCGAAGACTTCCACGCGCCCGCGGTCGTCCGTCATCAGATCAAAAGCCCGGTTCAACTGCTGGCAATGGCCTGCCGACAACTCGAACGCGACCTGCCCCCTCCACCCGCCACCTTCACCGCGCTGCGGATGCTGGGGCAGGAGCTGTTCAATCCGCCGAACGTCAAGGGCTGGGAAGGCGGCGTGGCATGGATCAACACCAACACCCTTCTGACACGACACAATCTAGCCCTCCTTCTCACCACCGGGGAGAACCCCCTGCCCGCCCTGGCCCGAAATCCGAAGGCTCCATCCCGCCCCGTCGCCGGCCGCGGCCCAGGCCGTCCCACCGCCGCGCGGCTTCATCCGGAACGGCTCTTCTCAGAGGAGGATTTTCAATCCCCGGATGCGCTCCTCACCGCCATCGAACGCCGATTGCTGAATGCCCCATTCAACCCACGCGACCGTTCGGCATTGAAGAGCCATCTCAGCTCCCCGGACCTGCATGATCCCGCCCAGTTGCTGGAAATCCTGCGACTCGGCCTGTGCACGGCTGAGTATCAACTCACCTGACTTGCCCAACCCGCTCCCATGAATCCCCTGCATTCCCGGCGTCGATTCCTTCAAACCACCGCCACGGGCGGCGTCCTCAGCCGCACGCTCCCGTCCTTCCTGGCCGCGACCCTACACCAGCTCCACGCCGACTCGCAGGAGCGCGCCACCCAGGCGACGTCCGGAAACGACAGCCCGATTCTGGTCGTGCTGCAACTCGCCGGGGGCAACGACGGGTTGAACACCATCGTGCCGTTTGCCAACGACCACTACCGGAAGGCGCGTCCGAAGCTCGGCGTGGGGGCCGATCAGGTGCTCAAACTCACTGACGAATCCGGCCTCCATCCGGCGCTGGCGGGATTCAAGGCGCTCTACGACGCGGGGCACCTGGCCGTGCTTCAGGGCGTGGGCTATCCCAATCCGAATCGATCCCATTTCCGCAGCACCGACATCTGGATGACAGCATCGGACAGTGACCGCTTTTCCAACCGGGGCTGGCTCGGGAACTACTTTGACCACGCCTGCCAGGGTGCGGAACCCACGGTCGGCATTGCGATCGGCCGACAGTCGCCCCTGGCCTTCAGCGCGCAGTCGCCTACCGGCATCGCGCTCGAGAATCCGGATGCCTACCACGCCGCGGCCGATGAACTGGAAGCGGACGACACCATGATGGCGCCCGCTGCCAGGCGCGGACGGAAACCCGCAATCGGAGACGGCCCCGCCGGTATTGGAAATCCCACGGCTACCGGAGGCAGCGTCGAGCAACTGAACGGAGCGGGAAGCCAGTCCAGCGATGTGATCGACTTCCTCGAGCGCACCGCGCACGACGCACGCGCCAGTTCCGAGCAGATTCGACGCCTCTCCACGAAGGTGAAGAACCAAGTCGAATACCCGGCGGGACGTCTGGCCAACGACCTCAAGCTGGTCTCTCGACTGATTGCCGGTGGCATGAGGACCCGCATCTACTACGTTGGCCAGGGCGGCTACGACACGCACCAGGGCCAGGCGGGAACGCATCAGCGCCTGCTCACCGAGCTGGGTGATGCCACAAAGGCCTTCTTTGCCGACCTCAAGGCGTTGGGCCAGCTTGATCGCGTCGTGCTGTTGACCTTCAGCGAATTCGGCCGCCGCGTCTCCGAGAACGCGAGTGGCGGCACCGACCACGGCGCTGCCGCCCCGCTGTTCATTGCAGGAGGCCGCGTCAAACCGGGAATCATCGGCCGCCATCCCTCACTGGCGCCGGGCGACCTCCTCAACGGCGACATCGCCCACCACACGGACTTTCGATCCGTCTACGCCACCCTCCTCGAACGTTGGCTAAAAACCCAGAGCGCACCGATCCTCGGCCGCCCCTTCCCCCAGCTCGACTTCATCTGAACGCACCGGGAACAAGAGCCGCGCCGAACCACACATTCAACCCGCTGAACACGAAGAGCCGCGGCGCAATCCGCCGTTGCCCCCGCTTCAACCCTTCGGCCCTTCAACCCTTCGGCCCTTCAACCCTTCGGCCCTTCAA
>CANGMO010000172.1 GCA_947454295.1 Verrucomicrobiota bacterium
GAAGCTACGATTGCCCCATCCCCTGCCCCGGCGTTGCCGGCGGTGGACCGGTTGTCCGAATTGCACCTGCCGGTGGATCGACTGCCGCACGTTCATGAAGCGCTGGCCCGGGCGCTCGGTGAGGCCGGCGTTGGCGGAGCGGAATTGATCGACCTGTTTGCGTCAGGGGTCCGCGGCGTGTGCGTGGGCTGCGGGCTCAGCGTCACCGGGGCGGAGCTCGGCGAAATCACGGTGGCCTGCGGTCCCGCGCGCGACCAGCCACTATCCCCGAAACTGGAACGGCTCCGACTCGGCCGCTGCCCGCGCAACGGATGCGACGCCCGCTTCTTCAACGTCGAGGTCACCAAGCCGGGACGCTTCGACCGCGGTCTGATCCTCGGTCGGACGAAGCAACTGCTGGAGGACCGCACCTCGCTGCCAGACCTCAAGCCGCCAGGAGCCCCCGCGACCCGCCGGGCCATCCGACGCCTGTTCCTGATCGCCCTCGGCACCCTGCTGGTCAGCTTTGTTGCCTATCGGTTGATCTTCTTCAGCAGCCAGCCGATTCCCTTCGTCGAGCCGCAGTCGCCGTACGCCATCAATCCCGCTTCCCTCGATCCGGATCAGAAGTGAGTCCGCTGCTGCATCTCGGCCACACCGATTCCGAGGTGGGGCGACCTTCACGGTGAGCCAGGCGCAAGGACGCGCTTCTCTTCGCCAACTCGCATACCCACCCGTCCTCCACACACCGGCTCGGCAGAGCCGCGCCGGGCCGGGACAGGCGCGCATCCCCTCTCGAATTCCCCTTGCGACATGGCGCCCCCGGCGTGGCCATCTCCGGATTCAGCGACCCTTCGAGCCGCAGGCCTCGAACGCGATCCCCGCCAACCGCATGCCGCCACACGCAGGCGATCGCTGGATACCCTCAGTCGCCCGAGCGCCCGTCATCGTTCTCCAACCCGGCGCGCCCCTGACTTCGGATCTCAATCCTCCCATTGCGAAGCGATCCGCCCTCGATTGCCCCCGGTGGCGTGATCGTGATCTCGAACACGTCGGCACTACGTTGGTCGTCATTGTCCTGTACCGCCACCGAGAACGAGCACGGCGCGCCATTGAACGTGCCGGTGCCCCCGAACGTGGCCGTGTTACCCGAGATGGTAAATCTGTCGAATGACACGCTTTGGAAATTTGCCCCGGCGCGACGACTGTAGTGCAGGTGACCGCTGATCGGCCTCGTGGCCGCCTGACGTTTAACGGCAAACTCAAACTCGGCGATACCACCGGCAACCCGGATCCTCCCCTCGCCCGTGACCCTGCCGACGGACGGGGGGGTCTGCTGAATCGCGATGAACGCCGGGCCGTTCAAGGGGGCAAGGATTCCCAGGTCGGTTCCCGTTGAGGAAAACTTCTCGATTGAATTGTCCTGATAGGCTGCCGCGTAGAGGTTGCCCGCGCCATCAAAGGCGATCCCAAGTGCCCTGGCTGAGCCAAAAAAGGAACCGACGCCGGACGGAGAGATCATCGTGATTCCGCCACTCGTGTCATTCGCTACATAAAGATTCCCGGCTGTATCAAATGCCAACCCATAGGGACTGACACCCCCGCTCGAGGCGAAGACACCGAGATAGCTCCCAGTGGGCGAAAACTTGGCAATCGTGTTCAGATTCCCGTTCGCCACATACAGATTGCCGGCGCCGTCAAAGGCCAGGCCATCCGGGTAGTCCAATCCGCTGCTGGCGAAGACGGAGTCGACTCCGTCTGGCGTGATCTTCTGAATCGAGTTGTTGCGCGCGTTGGCCACATAAAGATTGCCCGTGCTGTCAAACGCCAGGGCATACGGGCTTGAGCCACCCGTGTTCGCAAAGAAGGAAACGACGCCGCTCGGGGTGATCTTGTTGATCGTGTTATTGCCCGCGTTTGCCACAAAGAGATTCCCCGCGGTGTCGAAGGCAAGACCGGTGGGCTGGCTCAAGCCGCTGCTGGCAAAAACACCCAGATCAGCGCCGGTTGCCAGATCGAACCTCTCAATCGTGCTGTCGGCAAAGTTGGAGACGTAGGCGATGTCGGCCGAGGCGCTTGTAGCGATGAGCAGGGAGGCAATCCCAGCGGGAATGCCGAACAGCAGATTGGTTGCGTGGTTGGAACTTTTCATAGTCGTCTTTCTTCTTTGTTTTCTCCATCGCCCCCTTTCAGAGGGCAAACGTCCAAAGGGATCGGGGCGATCCCCTCTGGCGCAGGCTTGGAGTCGATCACCACCCCTGCTTCACCACGCAACCTAATCGCGGCAGGCAGGGGATGCCGTTTGCTTCAGAGGAGGATCTACGTTGGTGAGCAGTTCACCGGTTGCCCCCTCCGTCAACGCGCAATATCCCCCTCTTGGGTGCCGGCAGGAATCCGGAACCGTCCCGGTCTGCGGCGCCAGGAGAGGTGGCATCGATCCCGAATCCAAGACCGTTTCGCCGACACGTGACGTCGGGGCGGGATCACCAGTCGAATGCAGACGCAGGCGCGAAATCGCTCCGGATTACAGCCGTGGTTCGGATCCTCGGGGAGAGGTGGAGCCCGTGAGCTCCGCTGGCTTCGACCAGCGGCTCCACTGCCCCGAGGCGTCGCGCACCCGCACGCGGACGCGATACACGTGCCCCGCCTGGACCACGGTCGCCGGAATTTGAGCCGCCGCATGGAATCCCGGCTTCTCGCCGCTCAGCCAAACCGGCGTGATTTCATACACGCCGGGCTTTCCCTTCGTGTAGTTCTGGGCTTTCGGATCGTTGACCTCCCCCACCCGCCACTCGGTGGCTGCGATGGACGAGGGTTCCATCCCGGCCGGCAGCGACGCCTTGAAGCTCATCCGCACCGTCAACTCCGCACCCCCCGGACCCGGTTGAACTTCCGGCGCCGGTACAGGGTGAAGTCCGGCCGCCGCGATTTGCTCGTCCAACACCCGAGACCGAGTCACCACATAGTCCTTCATCAGCCGGACCATGCCGGCGAAGTCGCCGGAAGAAGCCGCCTGATAGAACAATCCCTTCCCCGCCTTGTCCTGAAGGACGTTCCCGGAAGTCATCACCGGGTGGAAATCCCACTTTGCCCGATCCGCAGCCACGACGGACGGCTTTCCCGGGGCATCGGAAATGATTGAGGCGCATTCATCGATCAACTGCCCCGTCTGCTCAGGATTGAAGAGCAGATCGCGGATCTCCTGCGCCCGCTGGGCAAACTCCCGTCGGAGCGCCGGGCGGCCCAGAATGCCCCGCATGAACGGATCCTGCCCCCAGCCAAACATGTTGTCCGCCCACGTCAGATCAATATCCCACGGCACCTGAACCCAGCGGCGGGTCTTGGGATTCAGGTAGAAATCGTAGTTCTTGCCCCCGTCCACGTCGTAGTGATGGATCCCTTCCAGGATGGTCCGGTAACTGTAGTAGCGCCCCAGATCCACATTCTCACGCCACCACGCCTCGCTCGACGCCCCCTGGATTCCCCTCAAAAAGGCGTTCACGTCGGAGTGATTGGTGACCGCCCCGATCCCCTGATGGCTGAGGTTTCCTCCGCCCATCATCTTGTAGAGATTGCCATCCGGCAGGCCATGCTCTTTCAGGAATCGCCCGTCTTCATTCTCGATGGCGAGATACAAACCCCAGTAATCACCGCGGTATTGATCGGCCGGGGATTCCTCGGCGTCAGTGATGAAGCGCATCTGCACCCAGTGGGTTCGTGGCGATTCCACGCCGGCCAGGTTGAACAGCCGGAATCCCACCGCCTCGAACATGCCCTGCTCACCCCGATGGCCGTAGTCTCCCTGTTGAATGCAGGCGCGCAGATTCAGCTTTCCCCACTTAACCTGATAGGGATGGCCGTAGTCATCCCGGGCCTCCAGCGCATGGCCGGAATTGAAATCAACCTTCCACATGTTCTTTCCCATCGCGTGACGCCACACGCCCCCGCGGGCTCGAAACCGCACGTGGTCGTACACCCTGCCGTCCGCCACAAGCGTCCCGGTATGGCGATACTCCTTGTCGCCGGTTTGCTCCGTCCACGTCGCCTTCTCCACAGCAGGCGCCGAAGAAATGAGATGATACGACTGCACGCGACTCAGGACTTCCTGCGGAAAGGTGGTCGGGAAGCGGCGGCGCGGATCGAGACTCCTGGGGTCGATCGCCCCCTTCCAGGCTGGGATCCCGTCGTACACGAAATAGGCGTGATTCGGCTGCGAGTCGTCCGCCGCCGGGGATTGAACCCGTGCCCCATCGGCACTGGTCGCCACCACACGATAGCGGATCAGGCGGCGATGAATTTGCTGCTCCGGCGGCAGCACCGCGGAGAACTCTCCGGCGGTGCCGGTCTCCTTCATCGGCACCGCCACCCAGGCCGTGCGATAGGCGGGATCTGCGAGTGCGATGTAGTGTCCCGGGTCCACCGCCTGAAACTCCAAGACCACGGTTCGAACCTCCGACGGCCGGGAAATCCGGGCGCTAACTTGAACCGGCTGACCGGACCTCGGCTGTTGCGGGGAATGCCTGACCCCGCGAATCAGCCGTGCGTCCGTCGACACCGCGTCCACGTTCGACCGGACGCCGCTGCGAGTCGGCGCCTCAAGCGCCTCTAGAGGAAGGGCCGCACGTAGCGCCACCGCAACCGCCAACGCCACCAGGTGCGCGGCACTCCAGAGCCGGCCCCCACCCACAGCGATCTGCTTGATTGGGAAGTTCATGAAGAAATACGAGATCTCCTTCCGACACCCGCGTCGCCGGAGTGCTCAATCCTCAGCTCCCGAACCCTGCGCGGCAATACTGGGCCACGTCTCAGCCGCCCAGAAGACGGCGCCACTCTCCCTTAAGGCAGCGGCGGCCGAGGAGTTTGTCCCTGCGTGTGGATCCACAACCAGGCTCACCGGCGCACTTGGTAGCAGAGCGACACCATGCCGTTCTTGTAGGCCTTCACCTCCTTCAGGTGAAGGGCGACATCCCGGTCAAGTTGTCTGAAAAAGGGAATACCATCGCCGATCAGGACCGGCAGGATCGAGTAGCGAACCTCGTCGGCCAAACCGAGACGGAGGCAATCCCCGGCAACGGCGCCACCTCCAACGATCCAGATGTTGCGGAACCGCGATCGCAACTGACCGGTGATGAGCTCAGCGAGATCCCCTGAGTGGAACTGGATCGTATCCCGCGTCCGCGCAAGCGTGCGGTGAGTGAGGACGAACAGAGGCGTGTCGCCATACGCCCACCCCAGGCCCGCGGCCTCAAATCCAATGGCGGTCTCATAGGTTTTGGAACCCATGACGTAGCAATCGATCGAATTCAGAAACGTCTCGATCGCCGCCGCGTCCAGTTCCTCTCCGGCGGCAAATTCGTCGGAAGTTTCGAGCCAGTCGACCCGTCCGTCGCTCCGGGCAATGAACCCATCGAGGCTCGACGCCATGTGAATGGTCACCTTTGTGTTAGGGGAGATCATGGTGCTCGGGTTGCGTTTCAAAGACCGCGTCCAGGCCGCGCGATCGGCGAAACGGTCAGGCGGCACTGCTCGGGGTTCTCTTTCCAGCGGCAATCCATAAGAAACCGGGAATCGTTTTCGAAAGCCGGTGTTGCATGACGAGTATCCAGATCCTGAGGTGGGGGAATCAGTAGTGGCTGATCTGCGACGCGGTGCGCGCCTCCAGCCGGACGGTGACACGATTCGTCTGTCCGCGGACCAGAGTCAGGTTGGCATTGCGACGCTTCTCGCCGATGCCTGTGTCGACGGCCGGCAATTGAAATGCGCCGTGTTCCACCGCGAACTGCTGCACATCGGCCGGAACATTGGGCACCACCGCGAGGCCGTTGCAATCGCTGGTTCCCTCAA
>CANGMO010000173.1 GCA_947454295.1 Verrucomicrobiota bacterium
ACATCCCAGGTTGCCCGGCTTGGTGAACCTCGGATGGAGTCCGAAGGTTCAATGCGAAGTGGGGGCGGCGCTCGTTGTAGAGCTGCCGGGCCTGCCTTACCGCCGCCCGGGCCTGCTCCTTGGTGTTGAAGTTCCGATCCAGCTCGTACTCCCCCTTCAAAATCCCAATCACCCGCTCAGCCTGCGCGTTCTCGTAGCAGTGGTTCTTCTCCGTCATGCTCGCCGCCAACCCCGCTGCCCCGAGCATCTCCATGTAGGCGCCACAACAGTACTGGCAGCCTCGGTCCGAGTGGTGGATCGGCCGCTTGTCAGCCGGCAGGTCCTTCAATGCCTCCCTCAACGCTGCCTGGCATCCCACCGACTCCAGCGTATCCCCCACGTGCATCCCCACCAGCTTCCGTGACCACGCATCCAGGATCACCGACGCGTACAGGAATCCCTCTGCCGTTCGCACATAGGTCAAATCGCTCACCCAGACCTCATTGGGGCCTTGGGGTGGGTTCTCCCGAACCAGATTCCGATGCACAGGCAGCCCGTGCCGGCTCTGCGTCGTCCGCTTCGTCCGGGGCTTACGCTCCACCAACAACCCGTTCTGGCGCAACAACCCCAGAAAACGGTCTCGTCCCACTTCCACTTTCGCTTCCAGCAAGGGCCCTCTCAGGAGGTGCAGCAACTTCCTGGCACCAAGACGTGGTTGAATCCTCCGCTCCTCCCGCACCAGCTCCACCACCACCTTCCGCTCCAACTGCCGGCATTGTCGCTGCCTCCGCGCCGCGTAGAAGTTCTGCCGGCTCATCCGGGCGCGGCGGCAGATCTCGCTCACGCCAAAGCAGTCGGACTCGACGCTGGCGGCTACAGCAGACCAGCGTTCTTTTTTTTAAACGCCTCCACGTCCGGTTCCCCGGCTCGGCGGCAGGCAATCTTCAGGTACTCCTCTCCCAGAAGCAGATCGATATGGGCGTCCCCCAGGGCCTGCTTCAGGCGTTTGACCTCACGCTCCAGTTCTCGAAGCCGATTGCCTTCCCCTGGGGTCTCCACGCGCACCACTTTCTTCATCAGATGTCCTTTCCCATGTCGTAGCAGCCAGTTCCGGATCGTCCCGGCTCCAGTGATGCCGTACTTCCGCTGCGCGTCACCCTCGCTCACGTAGGCACCACTTTCAAACTCCCGGACCACCTGCAGCTTGAACGCCTCGCTGTACCGGATAACCCTAACTCCAGACCGCTTTCCAGTTCCCATCCCGACAACCTATTTCAGGACGGGACATGGACTTTGGACTTTGGACTTTGGACTTTGGACTTTGGACTTTGGACTTTGGACTTTGGACTTACGCCGGAGTTCCCATTGCCCCGGTTGACCGGTTCAGCTACCTGTCAGCCGCTTTATGGCGGCCGAACCCATTGTGGTCATCCGGGAGTTGACCAAGTCCTATCTCCAGGGCGACTTGAACGTCACCGCCCTCAACGGCGTTTCCCTCGACATCCAGCCGGGTGAATTCGTGGTGCTGATGGGCCCCTCCGGCTCCGGCAAGTCCACGCTGCTGCACATCATCGCCGGCATCGACCGCCCGACCTCGGGCTCGGCGATGATCCAGGGGATTAACATCGCCAATCTCAACGAATCGCAGCTGGCCGACTGGCGGAATCAAAACGTCGGCTTCGTCTTCCAGAGCTTCAATCTGATCCCGGTGCTCACCGCCGCCGAGAATGTGGAATTGCCACTGTTGTTGACCGACCTCAGCAGCGCGGAACGCCGCAAGCAGGTGGCGACGGCCCTCGAACTCGTTGGCCTTGCGGACCGCGGTCACCACCGGCCCGACCAGATGTCCGGCGGCCAGCAGCAGCGCGTGGCCATCGCCCGCGCCCTGGTCACGGATCCGGCCCTGATCGTCGCCGACGAGCCCACCGGCAATCTCGATGCGAAGTCGGCGGGCGACGTCCTTGCCATTCTGCAGTCGCTCAGCCGCGATGCCGGCAAGACCGTCATCATGGTCACCCATGATCCGAAATCCGCCGCCTACGGCAGCCGGAGCCTGCACCTGGAGAAGGGGGAGATCACGGCATGACGATCGCCTCATTCGTGGTGAAGAACGCGCTGCGAAACCGGCGCCGGGCGTTGCTGACCGTCATCAGCGTGGCCATCAGCTGCGGTTTGCTCGTGACACTCCTCACGCTGCAGCGCGAGTTGACCATTCCGCCGGAGAGCGAGGCGGCTTCGCTGCGCATCATTGCGCGCAACAAGGTCTCGCTGGCCCAGCCCCTTCCGTCCAAGCAGCTGTCCATCATCGAAAAGATTCCCGGGGTGGTGGCGGTGTCGCCATTCACCTATTTCGGCGGCAATTTC
The DNA here is from genome assembly GCA_947454295.1 of Verrucomicrobiota bacterium. Taxonomy (GTDB): domain Bacteria; phylum Verrucomicrobiota; class Verrucomicrobiia; order Limisphaerales; family UBA9464; genus CAIVQB01. The sequence goes on from CANGMO010000173.1 coordinate 2,344, forward strand.
CGCGAGGAAACGGTGACCAGCTTTGCTCAGTTCGCCGTGGATCCGGTGAGGTTTAAAAACCTGATTGTTGAGGGTCGCATTGCCGACGGGAACTACGACGACTTCATCGCCGACCGCACGTCGTGCTTCGTCGGAGCCGACACGATGAAGCGCTACGGCCTCAAGATCGGCGACCGCATGCGCTTCAGCGGGACGTTCTACCCGGTGGATCTCGACCTCAAGATTGCTGCCGTGTTCCAGGGGACCGTGGATGACCGCGGCGTGTTCTTTCATCACAAGCTTCTCGACGAGTTGATGGGAAATCCCGGCACCGTGGGAACCTGGTACATACGGGTGGCCTCGGCGGAGATTTCCAACGACGTCATCGCCAAGGTGAACGACGCCTTTGCCAACACCTCGGCCGAGGTGCGGGCCGAGACCGAAAGGGCGTTTCAGATGGGGTTCATCAGCATGCTTGGCAATGTGAAGCTGTTGATCGGTTCGGTAAGCACCGTAGTGGTGTTCACGCTCATGCTGGTGACGGTCAGCACCATGAGCATGGCGGTGCGCGAACGGTTCCGGGAACTGGCCGTGCTGAAGGCCCTGGGATTCCGGAGACGAGAGCTCTTCAGCTTCATCCTGGCGGAGAGTTTTGGATTGGCCCTGGTGGGTGGGGCGCTGGGGATCTTCGGTGCCTGGGCCTTGTGGACCGGCATTGACCTGCAAAAGCTCACCAACGGCTTCCTCCTCTACTTCGAAGTCACCCCGAGGATCATGGCCACCGGCGGCGTGGTGGCGGTATTTCTGGGGATTTTTTCATCGATCAGCCCGTCGATCGCGGTCGCAAGACTCAGCGTCGTTCAAGGGCTCAAAACCCTCGATTGAAGGCGACGCTGAGAGTCGAAGGTCGAAAGTCGAATGTCGAATGTCGAAAGTCAAAGACAGCTGGGTCTCACAACTGACTTCTGCCTTGGTCGGTCAAGGTGGCGGTACTCTGTTCGCGAGATTCAGCAAACGCGTGCCTGGACACAGAAGTTGTATTGAGCGTCCTCTTCCATTTGTAGATCAGAACCCCTTCCGATCCCGTTTCTGCTCAACCGGAACGCGAACCCGAACTGCCTGCTGTGCGCCAAAATCGCATACCTATCCTCCGGTCTCCGACGTTAGACTTTGGACTTTCGACCTTCGACTCTTCCCCATGTCATCCATCCGTCGCTTCGAGGACGTACTCGGTTGGCAGCGGGCGAGGGAGTTGGCGCGGGAGATCTATCGGGCTTCAGCAAGCGGAGCGTTTGCCAAAGACTTTACCCTTCGAGATCAAATCCGCCGGGCCTCGGTTTCTGTGCTCTCCAACATTGCAGAGGGATTTGAGCGTGGAAGTGATCGTGAATTCGCCCAGTTCTTGAACATTGCGAAGGGTTCGGTGGGGGAGGTTCGCTGCCAGCTCTACGTCGCCCTCGACCAGGGTTATCTTTCGGCGGAGCAATTCGAGGAACTCACAGAAAGGTCTGCTGAGGTAGGCCGCCTCCTCTCCGGCCTGATCAGTTACCTCCAAAAGGCCGACCTGAAAGGCCCCAACCCGAACCCGGTCCGCAAGTCATGACCTTCGACCTTCGACTTTCGACCTTCGACTCCCTCCGATGGCTTTGCCCCTAAAATACAACTACCGCAACGTCCTGGTCCGCTGGCGGTCGACGCTGTCGACGGTGCTGGGGATTGCGCTGGTGGTCGCGGTGTTTGTGCTGTTGCGCGGGCTCGCGCGGGGAATCGAGAGCACCAACGGCAACACTGGCGATCCCCGCAACATCCTCGTGGTTCGCAAAGGTTCGCAGGCGGAGTCGGGGAGCTTGGTGTCGCGGGATCACTACCGGACCGTTCAGTTTCTCGACGGGGTGGCCCGCAACCAGGCAGGGGAGCCGGTGGTGTCCGCTGAACTGGTGATGATCGTCAGCGCCGCCCGACGGGGCGCCCCTGGCGACGCTAACACGCTGCTGCGGGGCATTACGCCGCGTGGCATGGAGCTGCGTCCCCAAGTGACGCTGGTGGACGGACGCTGGTTTACCCCGGGCCGACGCGAGGTGGTGGTGGCGCGTCGGCTGGCCGGGCGATTCCAGGGGTTTGAAGTGGGCGGCAGTTTCAAGGCCGGCGCCGAGCGGCTCACCGTGGTCGGCCACTTCGACGGCACCGGCAGCGCCTTCGATTCCGAGGCCTGGATGGATGCCGATGAATGCCGGTCCATCTTTGATCGCGACATGTACTCCAGCCTGCTGCTGCGTCCAACCGATGAGGCGGCCGGCAAGGCGCTCATCGAGAAGATCCAGAATGACAAGCGCCTCTCGCTTCGCGCCGAGCGCGAGGTGGACTACTATGCCAAGCAGACGAATACCGCGGTCCCCATCAAGTATCTGGCCGGATTCCTGGGCATCGCCATGTCGATCGGCGCCATCTTCGCCGCCATGAACACCATGTATGCCAGCGTGGCCTCGCGCACCCGCGAGATCGGCACGCTGCGGGTGCTCGGATTCTCGCGCCGGGCGGTGGTCGCCTGCTTTCTCATTGAGGGTTCGTTTCTGGCCATGATTGGTGGCGTGGTGGGTTCGGTGCTCGCCTGGGCGGTCTACGCGTACGTGGTGGTTCGCGGCATCACCTTCGGTACGCTCGACTTTCAATCGTTTGCCGAGACGGTGTTTCAATTCCGTGTGACGCCCGATCTGATGCTGCTTGGCGTCCTCTTCTCCGTCGCGATCGGCTTTGCCGGCAGCCTGCTGCCGGCCCTGCGCGCCTCGCGTCTGCCCGTGATTGCCGCCCTGAAATCCCTATGACCGACGACAAGCTGAAACAGCTCCGCATCGCCTCGGAGCGCAAGCAACGCCCGCAAGGCGGCCTGTGGATGCTGCTCGGGGTGATCGGCGTGATCACCGCCGTGGTGATCTTCTTTGCCGTGCCCCGCGCCTCCGACTCCGTCCGCGCCGGCATGACCTCCAGCCGCGACGCCAAGGACAAGCCGAAGGGAGCCGGCGCCGCCGCCCTCGCCGCCGCGGCGGCCACCAATACCCTGAGCTCGGGAGAAGGAAGCGGCGGAGCTGGCCGGGTGCCGGGATCCATTCTCACCGCCAGCGGCTACATCGTGAACCGCGAGCGCATCGAGATCAGCCCGCGCTTCATGGGCGTGGTGAAGTGGATCGGCGTGAAGAAGGGCGACAGTGTCACCAACGGCCAGGTGATGGTGCTCCTCGACGACACCGAATACCGGGCCAAGCTGGCCGAGGTCGACGGTCAGATTGCCGTGGCCCAGGTGGCGGTGGAACGCGCCCATGTGGATTTGAAGCGCGCCGAGGACCTGGTGGGCAAGAAGGTCGAAATGCAGAAGATGCTCGATGACGCCCGCTTGGCCTACAGCTCGGCCGAGGCCCAGTTGAAGCCGCTCATGGGGTCGCGAAAGGTCATTGAGACCTATCTCGACTGGTGCGTGATCCGTTCCCCGGTGA
>CANGMO010000174.1 GCA_947454295.1 Verrucomicrobiota bacterium
CAGAAGCGCGTCCCGGGGACCGCGGTGGGAATGGTCCCAAACTGGCCGCGAATCTCGGAGGGCGCGTCGGGCTTGGGATCGAAGGTCTCGTAGTGAGACGGACCGCCATCCAGCCAGATCAGGATGCAGTTGACCGGCTTTCCCGAGGCCGCGTTCGCCGCCGCGGCGGCCGCGCCGGGCGCGGAAACGGTCTTGGCCTGGAGGCGCAGCAGATCCGAAAGGCCCAACCCCATGAGCCCGCCCAGGCCGACCTGGATGAAGTCCCGCCGGCGCATTCCGGCGCAGTTGTGGGTGGTGCCACTCATTGGAGTTTCCCCATTGAAGCCACGATCCCGGCAGCAAGGGAAGCCGGCATTCCGGGCCGGGCGGTCCGTGGGTGGTGGGTGGATCCCATGATCGAAAGCGGACGTCAGTGGTTCAGGATGAATTCGGGTGAATTCAGGAGCGCCCAGAACAAATCCTCGCAGGCGCTCTGCCGCGTGATATCGGGGCCGATGAATGCCGAAATGCCGGTGGCCAGTTCTGTCTCGGAGGGATGACGGTTCAATGTGCTCAGGTAGATCTCGTCCACCAGCACATCGGCCGGCTTCGTGCCCGCGGCCAGTTGACGCAGGCGTCCCTCCGCGTTCGATAGCTTGGCCTGCAGCGGGCGCGAATTCATCAGGTGCAGGCTCTGGGCCACGCTCAGCTGCATGTCCCGCTCGCAGGGACAGTCGCTGCTGGAATTGGGGCGCCCGAAGGCATCCATGAAGTGCGATTGGATCCGATAGCTCCACGCCTGCACGGCGCGTCCACCCGCGGGAATGGCGGCGAACGTCTCCGGGATACCGGTGGCGTCACTCACCGCGTCCACCATCACCTCCGCCGGAAGCCGTCGCCGATAGGCCCGCGAGAAGTTCCGCGTGTCCGCGAGATTCGAGGCGTTCGGCGTGGTGCTGAGTTGATACAGCTGGGATTCGAGGAGGGTTCGAATCAGGTGCTTGAGATCATACCCGTGGGCCGCGAAATCGGCGGCGAGTGCGTCGAGGAGCGCCGGATTCACACAGGGATTCGAGCTGCGGAAATCATCCACCGGATGCACCAGCCCGCGTCCAAAAAAGCAGCCCCACATCCGGTTCACCGCCGCACGGGCGAAGAAGGGATTGTTGGTGGCGGTCAGCCAGTCGGCGAGATGGCGGCGCGGGTCGGACGACGACGGGGGCCACTCGGGGCCGTCGGGGGGGCGCGGGCTCATCACCGCGCCGGACACCGGATGCTTCACGGCGCCGCCCGGGGCGAAATAGAAGGTTTCGATTCCCGCGGAAATTGGCGGCGAGAGACCCGCACCCTTCTGCTTCAGCGGACCGAAATAGGCGGCCAGCTGGTAGAAGTCGTCCTGGCTCCACTTCTCGTTCGGATGATGATGGCACTTCGCGCATTCCAGCCGCGTGCCCAGGAAGAGCTGACTGAACATGGTGGTGAGCTCCGCCGGCTCGCGCCGGTCGCGGTAGATCACCGCGGGGCCCACGCGTTGATTGGATCCCTCGGTGAGGAGAATCTCGCGCACGAACGCGTCATAGTGCTGATTGGTCCGGAAGCGGTCGCGGATCCATTGATCCAGCAGGAACACGCTCTTCACCCCGACGCGATCCGGATTGGGACGCAGCAGGTCGGCCCACTTGTTGGCCCAGAAGTCCGCGTAGGCGGGATTGGCGAGCAACCGGTCGATGAGATGCGTGCGTTTATCCGCGGAGGTGTCGGCTTCAAAGGCGCGCACCTCGTCGGCGGTCGGCAGCAGGCCGAGGGTGTCGAGTTTGGCGCGCCGCAGGAATTCCAGGTCGGTGCAGGGTTCCGAAGGCATCAGCCCGAGCCGCTGGAATTGGGCATAGGCGAGGCCGTCGATGAAGTTGTTCGTCTTCAGGCCGGCGTACCGTTCCACCGGGAGGACGGTGTCGGCGGGTACCAGGATCTTGGAGTCCGCCACGTATCCCATGTAGCGCGCCACCACCACGCCCTGGCCGGTCAGCCGTCCAATGATCACCCGGCCTGAGTCCTCGGTGCGGGCCAGTTCCTTGTCATTCGATTCATAGCCCGCAAGACGTGTGACGTCGCGGACGCTGCCGTCCGAATAATGGGCAAGCGTTTGCAGGCGCTGCACTGCGCCTTTGCGGTAGCGGCGCTCGCGGGGGAAGACGCTGATCCGCTGCAGTGCCGGCTCGTTGGTCGCGGCAAACGGCATGCCTGAATGGATCCAGCGCGACAGCAGTTCGTCCGGCTCCGACCCGGCGGTGAAGCGGCGTCCGCCTTCGTGGGAAATTCTTCCGAGCGCCTTTTGCATCAGGAGACTTTCCTGTGGCGCCGCCGGGAACAGGCGCCGGCCATGGGCTTCGTTGACGATCTCCGCGTAGTCGGCGCGCGGGTCAAAGGAGAACACAGTGAGCTTGAATCCGTTTTGCCCGTCGGGCTTGGCATGGCATGACCCCGCCGAGCACCCGAGCTGGTTCAACACCGGCAGGACGTCGCGCACGAAACTGGGCGCGGGGGACGTCCAGGTGGTGTCGCCACGAACGGTCACCGGGACCTTGAGCTCGTGGGATCCCAGTCGAACGCGGACTGCGCCGGCCCCGGGGCCGGTGGCGCGCAGCTCGCCGCCATCCCCGAGTCGCACCGGCGTGCCCGACACCAGACTCAATCGGGCCGCCTCGGTGGCATCCCATTCAAATCCGTCGGCCGTCTTCGCGGTGACGATCAACTGGCGCCGATCCGAGTCGACGCCGAGCTCCAGCGATGCCGGTTCGGCAGTGAGAGAAACGATGGATTCCGTCCGAATCCGCGGTGCCGGCGTGTTGGTGGTGGCAGTCATTGCTCCCGCCACGGCCTTTGCAGTGGGCGCGCGTCCCGATCGGGACGTCTTGTCCGCCCAGTTCGGGGACGGGGGCGGGGGCATCGGCGGAGCCGTGGCCGTGCCGAGAAGTTTTCCCGCGGCATCCCACAGGTGCAGGGAACCATCCTGGCATCCGGCCACCACCCGCGAGCCATCGGGCGTGACGACCAGTCGATGAACGGGCGACGCCAGCGTGGCGATCCGGTGTTCATCCCCCGATGCCGAGCTTTGTTCTCCCGTGTGGGCCTTGAGATTCGTGTAGCGCACCACCCCGCCGTCATCGGTGGCGGCATAGACCGCATTGGCCTTCACGGGCCAGGCCACGGCGCTGACCGTCGCTCCGTGCGAGCCCAGTGCGATGATCTTCTCGCGGGTGGCAATGTCCCAAACCTTGAGCTGCCGGTCCGCACCGCCGCTCAGCACCTGCGTGGCATTGGTGTTGAAGGCGGCCGCCAGCACCTGCGCGGTATGTCCCTCCAGCGCGGCGATGGCCTCGTGGGTTTTGGAATCCCAGATCCGGATTAATTGATCGCCTCCCGCGGAAAGCAGCCGTGTGCCGTCTTCATTGAAGGCCAGACTGAAGACCGTGTCCGAATGTGCCTTCCAGGAGGTAGAGCCCGAGGTGCCCGGGGGGCCGACGAGGCGGATCATGCCGGCACGCCCCGAACCGCCGTCGGCGATCGCGAGCCGCTTCCCGTCCGGAGTGAAGGTGAGTGCCCCAATGCGACCGGACAGCCCGTTGGTTTCTTCGCCGTCCGCGGTCAATGCGTCGCCACGCCACCACCGGAGCCGGCGAAATCCACCCGAAACCAAGCGCGCGCCATCCGGTGACCAAGCCAGCGACTGAATGGCGTCGAGATGGGCCTCGACCACCCGCAACAGGGTGAGATTGGTGCGCGTCAGATCGTACAACGCGAGGCGTCCCCCGTGCCCGGCCGCGAGACGTCGTCCATCGGGGGAGAGCGCCAGGGCCAGTGTTGGATGATAGGAGTCGGGGAGTGGTTGCAGGACGACCGGCTGAATCGGTTCCTCCTCGGACAAGGCGGCCGCATCCCAGCCGGCCCCGGACTTGATCCAGTCGGTCAGGACCCGAACCTGCGCCGCATCCAGCTGCTTGCGGGGCGGCATGTGGGATTCCACGCCCGCCTGCAGGAGGGACAGCAGTTTGCTGTCCTTCGGTTTCCCGGGCTGAACCACCGGTCCGTCATCGCCGCCTTTCAACACCGCCTCGCGGGTGAGCAAGGACAGTCCACCCTTCTGTTTCTGTTCGCCGTGGCAGGCAAAGCATTCCTGCTTGAGGAGCGAGAGGGCGGCGCGCGTCTTGGGATCAGCGGGACGCGAGGTCGCGCCGATCGCGTGCAACGCCGAACCCATCGACGCCAGCACGATGCCGGCGACGACGAGCAGTCGTCGAAGGCCGGAAGAATGCGTGGCGCTCATGGGGTTGGGAATCGGCGTATCTTATGACCGACCCGGAACCACGATGGCAACCGCGCATTCCGACCGACCGTGTGGCTCGATTTCAGTGCCAGCGACCCGATACCCGGTACCAGCCGCGGGGCCCATGCACCCATCGCGCCTCGATCCACACCGCGCCTGGATGCGGCCGGATGACGTACCTTCCCGGAAACCACACCCAGGCCACGCCATTCCAACGCCATTCCCCGGAGCACCAATAGTAATCGGGCCCGGGAGAGACGACCACGGTCTCCACCTGTGGCGGGGGCGGTGCCTGGGTGACAATGGTCTGACTGGAGCTGGCGATCATCGCGTTGATCACCTTGTCCGACACGCCCCCCTGCTTGAGATCAATGATCGCCGCGGCATCGAGCGTGTAGATCGCGCGGGTGCTGGCGATCTGGCCGATGATGGTGTCCTCCGACACGCCCGCCTTCGCCATGCCTTTGATGTCGGCGAGGCTCGGCGGCGGACCCGAGGGAGCCGGCGCTGGGACGGTCGTGGTTGTGGTGGTGACCGAGTAGGTTGGTGGCTGCGCGGCGCGTCGGCGGGCGTCGGCATCCATGCCAGAACCAATGAGCGATCCGGTGACCAATCCGGCAGCACCGCCGATAAGGGCTCCGGCCCCGGGATTCCGCCGATCGATGGCGGCTCCCAACAAAGCCCCGCTTCCCGCACCCACCAGTGCCCCGCTTCCTGTGTAGTTCGGCCGGCCGTAGGGATCAACACACCCGGCGAGCAACGAAACGAGGGACAAGCCCAGGACAACGCGAACGAATTGAGGGTTCATAGTCAAAGTTGCCGGACACTGCCGGCCGTTAGGGTCAAAGACTCCGCTGGGTGCCTGGTATTCACGGGCGGCCCATTGCGAAATCACTGCCGATGTTGCCTCCCCCAAAGCGTCTGGGACTCCAGACGGCACCGTCCTTGGACGGTTACAGGTTTGGGTGTGCCATTTTGACCTGGTCCGTCCTGAAACCCGTGACTGAGGTTGGCTTCAGAAGATCCAGCGCGGGTGGTCCGCTCCGGTGCCTTCGTGACCGGAGGTCAATGGGCGGGCTCCGGAGCCGTCGGCGTTCATGATCCACAGTGCTGGGGACTCTCCGGTCCGCGCCCGGCAGAAGGCGACCCGGCGTCCGTCGGGGGACGGCGTGATCCGGAAATCCCATCGTCCCGCCTCGGGCGCGGTCAGGGCCTTGCGCGTTCCCGTTCGGGGGTCGAGCCGGCAGGCGTAGGTCCCGCCACGGGACTCAGCGGGCAGGAATTCCCGGTTGAAGTGATCGGTGTCGGCGCGCTGGGATTGGTACACCCACGGAACACGACTCCCGGGTACCCGCGCCGCAAAGACCACGGAGCCATCTGGCATCCACTGAGGCACGTTGGATCCGCCACCCTTGCGCTCCGCAGGTCCGTAGGTCGCGCCAAACCACGCTTCCTGGCCTTCGGTGAGGCGTCGCATCGGCCCCC
>CANGMO010000175.1 GCA_947454295.1 Verrucomicrobiota bacterium
CAGCCAGGAGTCCCAACGGCCGAGGAAGGCCTTGTTCTCGGGGGTGTTGATGGACATGAAGTAGGTCCAGCAGCCGAGTTCACCAACGAGGTCCTTGGTCGGGAGCGCGCGGAGTTCATCCTCGGCGAGGCTGAACGACACGACAGGGCAGTCGGCGGCCGAGAGGCCGGCGGCGGCGATTTCCTTGAACAGCGGCACGTTCGAGTCGCCGTTCACGGTGTTCAGCACGCAGGCGTCACCGCTGGCGGCGAACTGCTTGATCTCCGCAACGATCTGCTGGTAGTCGGTGTGGGAGAACGGCGTGTACTTACCCGCTGAAATGACCTTGCCGTCGGCGTCCTTGCGGAAGCCGCCGCCGATGTTCTCCGCAGGAATCCCGTGGAGCAGGAGGTACTTGTACAGGATCAGGTTGGTGGTCTGCGGATAGACGTAGTCGGTACCAATCAGGTAGAACTTCTTCTTACCCATCTTGAGGAGGTAGTCGACGGCAGGGGTGGCCTGCTGGTTCACGGCCTCGGCGGTGTAGAAGATGTTCTTGGACAGCTCTTCGCCCTCGTACTGGACGGGGTAGAACAGGAGTCCGTTGTCCTTCTCGAACACCGGGAGGACCGACTTGCGGCTGACGGAGGTCCAGCAACCGAAGACGACCGCGACCTTGTCCTGCTCGAGCAGCTGCTTGGCCTTTTCGGCGAAGAGCGGCCAGTTGGACGCGCCGTCGACGATGACGGGCTCGATGGTGTAGGTCTTGCCACCGGCCTTGATGCCGCCGGCGGCATTGATTTCGTCAAACGCGAACAGGAGCGTGTCGCGCAGCGAGGTTTCACTGATGGCCATGGTGCCGCTGAGCGAGTGCAGAATGCCGACCTTCACCGATTCGGCCGAGGCCGAGGCGAAGGACAGCATGGCGGCGGCAGCGGCGCCAAGCAGGGTGGAGGGACTGAATTTCATAGGGCGGGATACAATTTCAGGAACAGGAGGTCTCAGACGGATTCAGGTTGGGAACGGAATCAGAAGAGGTAGGACACACCGAGACCGAGGATCACGCGGTCGTTGTGCTTCCCGAAGGCGCCCACCAGCGAGGAGTGGTCAAACCGGACCTCGGGCTGGATCTTCACGTTGGGCACCGGCTTGAAGTTCACCGTGAAGGCGAAGCTGGTCAGGTCGTTGCCGGTGTTGAGGGGGAAGGCGAGCGGATCGGCCGAGGCATCCACACCACGGGCATCGCTCAGGAATTCCGCGCGAAGCGCCACACCGAGCATGCTGGTGAAGCTGTAGGAGGCGAAGCCACCCGTGGACCACACCGGGGCGGTGCCGCCCTTGGTGTCGAACCAGAAGTAGTCGAGCTCGGTGCCGAGGTGGAACTTGTCGGTGACCGCCCAGCCGCCGAGGAGCGACGCGACGTTGATGCCGCTGTCCACGCCACCTTCACGTCCGGTGGATCCCACGAGATTCACCCAGGTGGTGGCCGAAGGCTTGAGGCCGATCGACGCCATCACGGTCTTGGCCTGGTTGTTGTCCACCGGACCGGCATAGAGGCCGTTCTGGACGCGCACCTTGGCATCGAGCCAGTCGGTGAACGTGTAGCCGAGCTGAACGCCCGCCGCCGGGCCGTTGCCGGTGTAGAACCACTGGTAGCCCTGCGAGAAGTTGTCGTTTGCCGCGCCGCCGTCGCCGGACTCGTAGTTGAGCAGCGAAATCAGTTCGCCGACTTTGATGTTCAATCCCGTGCCGACCGGCGCGTTGAGTTCGACGTAAGCTTCGCGAACGCTGCTGAATCCGGTGATGCCGGATCCGGAGTTCACGATCGGCGCGTCCTGGCCAAACATGAGCGACACGCGGTAGCCGGCGCTCCAGTTGTCGCCGCTCGCCTCAGCCGGAGGGCTGGCGAGGGTCAACTTGACCTTGTTCAGAGAGAAATTGCCGGACTTGCGGTTCCAAAGGTAGCCGGGCGAGGTCTGTCCCGGAGGGGTGCTGGTGTCGTAGAAGTAGGATCCCGTGACAAAGCCTTCAATCTTGGTCCCGGCAACCCGCGTCAGGAGCGGATTGTGGGGCTTGCTCTCGTCGGGAAGGATGCCCTCGGCCTTGGCCACGGTCTCCAGGGTGTCCAGACGCTTCTTCAGCTCCTTATTCTCCTGTTCGAGCTTGTCGAGCTTGCCGGCGTCGTCCGCACGCAGGGTATGCATGGCGGCAGGAGCCATCGCGACTCCCAGGGTGAGACCCAGGGCGGCGAGCTGGCGACGGCGTTTGGACGAGTTCGTTGCGGGATGGTTCATCGTTCTAGTGTGTGGTTTCTGTCGGTTCGACGGCGCCGGTGAATCGCTCCGCAATCCCGCCTCCTGTCTCGGAAGCCACCGAATTGCCTACGCAAATCACTCAGCCGTCGTCGCCCGCTCAAGCACCCGTTCTGCCAACCGGTGCCACCACCACGAACGCCTTCCCCCGTTTCATTGCTGCATCGCATGAATCCAATTCATGATGCCTTCCACACGGCGCAGCACCGCGAGCATCCGCAGGGGCGCATGCAGTTTTCCCCTAGGATGAATCGCCCCATTTTGACCTCAAACTCGCGATCCAAACCTCCGATGGCCCGCCGGCTTTGACCGCCATCACTGTCACTTTTCAGCCGCACTGAACACATTCGCGCAGCCCCCTCGCGGAAAAGAAAAACGGAGCCGGCCCGCGATGGGGCAGACGGCTCCGCTGACCGCACTTCGAATGGCTCGACTCAGAAGAGGTAGGAAACCCCCACGCCAAGAATCACGCGATCCGCATGGCGGCCGAAGGCGCCTGAAAGCGACGAGTGATCATAGCGGATCTCGGGCTGGATCTTCACGCTGGGCATCGGCGTGAAATTGAGCGTGAAGGCGAGGCTTGTGAGGTCGTTGCCCGTGTTGACCGGGAATCCGAGCGGGTCACCGGATGCATCCACGCCCCGCGCATCGCTGACGAACTCCGCCCGGAGCGCGACACCGAACGGGGCGCTGAAACGGTAGGACGCGAAGGCGCCGCGCGACCACACCGGAGCCGTGCCAGCCTTCGACTCAAACCAGAAGTAATCGAGCTCCGTTCCAAGATGGAACGCTTCGGTCACCGCCCAGCCGCCCAGCAACTCGGCCACGTGGATGCCGCTGTCCGGCCCACCCTCGCGTCCGCTGGATCCCACGAGGCTGATCCAGGTGGTGGTGGATGGCTTGATCCCGATGGAGGCCATCACCGTCTTGGCCTGGTTGTTGTCCACCGGACCGGCGTAGAGTCCGTTCTGGACCCGCACCTTGGCATCCAGCCAGTCGGTGAACGTGTATCCCAGCTGGATCGCGGCCGACGGCCCGTTGCCGGTGTAATACCATTGGTAACCCTGGGAGAAATTGTCGTTCACCGCGCCGCCGTCGCCGGCCTCGTAATTGAGAAGCGAAATCAGTTCGCCCACCTTGATGTTCAATCCCGTGCCGACCGGGGCATTGAGGTCGAGGTACGCTTCGCGAAGGTTGCTGAAGCCGGTGTTGGCGGAACCGGCATTCACGATCGGCGCATCCTGTCCAAAGATCAGCGAGACGCGATAGCCGGCGCTCCACGCATCGCCTCCCGCCTGCGCGGGCGGGCTGAAGAGCGACAGCTTCACCTTGTTCACCGAGAAATTTCCCGACCGGCGATTCCACAGGTATCCCGGCGAGAGCTGCCCCGGAGGCGTGCTGGTATCGTAGAAATAGGAGGCCGTGACAAAGCCGTCGATCTTCGTCGCGGCAATCCGCGTAAGCAGCGGGTGGTGGGCCTTGGAATCGTCCGGAAGAATGCCTTCGGTGCGGGCCACGTTTTCCAGGGCATCGAGACGCTTCCGCAGCTCGCGATTCTCCTGCTCCAGGCGATCGAGCTGGATGGAGGCTTCCGCCGCGATTCCGGTGTGGAGGACGGTGGACAGGCCGATGAGTGAGGTCGCCAGTCGCTTCGCGCTCCGGCTGCGGGACGTGCAGTGCATAGGGATTCAGGGGCGCCCCTGAACCGACGTGATGGCCACGTGCATCCGACTTAGGATAACCGCAGCCCGACGGCTTCAGGAGCAACTTCGATCCTAGCGCATTCCCAATCTGAGCCACTCCAATCTGAAAAATACCCAAGGCCTCCCCTACCCCTTTGGAGGCATCCACACCTCGCGGACTACATCGTTCGAATCACGGATAGTCAGACAGGCTAAACACCGAAGACCGTCCGGACGTATTCGCGGCTCCGCTGGTGATTCGCCATGGCGTCGCGGGTGACACGCGTGCCATTTTCCAGCGCCAGCTCCACTGTGTAGAAACGGGGCAACTGATGCTCCACCGCATACGCCGCAATGGCGCGGTAATCCAGATCCCCCGTGTCGAGATCCTCCCACCAGATGCGTTCGCGACTCTGGCGAAGGTGCCAGGAGACCACGCGGGATCCGTACTGACGCAGGCAGTCCGCGGGAGCGATGCCACCGCGGAACACCCAGTGAACGTCGTAGCAGAATCCCACCTGCGATCCCGCGCAGCGCGAGAAGTTGGAATGAAACTCGCGGCCGTCGTTGCGCAATTCAGGCGTGTGGTGATGGATGCCCAATCGGATTCCGCCGGATGCCAGTTCCTCCCCCAGTTCCCGCAGCGCCTCGGCCTGGATTTCCAGCTCCTTATCGGACTTGTCGCGTCCGATGGGATCTGGATTGAAGTTCACGATGCCAAAGCCCGCCTTCGCCGCCACGCGGGCCGCAGTGCCAATCCGTTCGACCGTCTCGGTCGCCTTCCCCAACACATGAACGGCACCTCCGGTATAGAAACTCACCGGCTTCAGCCCCGCCTTGGTCATCCGCTCGGCGAGGCGGAGATTGTTGTCGGGATTCGCGACATCCAGGGTGGCTTCTGCGTAGTCGTACCCGATGTCATGCAGGGCGCGAAACACCTCATCGAGATGCTCGGACATCTTTCTGCCGCTGCGGTCGTAGTACTGTCCCCAGCCGTACAGCTGCGATCCCACAAGCGGTTCGACGAGATGGGGCGGAACGTAGGCATCCTTTTTCTTCGCCGTGTCCGCGTTGGCATCGACGATCTTGGACTTCGCAGGCTCGGCGCCCTGAAGGCCGGCGGCTCCAAGAAGTGCGACACCCGATTGGGTGAGAAATCGGCGGCGGTTCATGAGCAAGAGTGATCCCCGACGACTCCCCCGCGCAAGCCCGCGCCCGCGGGCCGGGTCAACCGCGGAGGGCCGTCAAGGCGGCCTGAAAATCTTCCGGGACCGGGGCCTGATAGTCTCGCCACGCGCCGGTCCGGGGATGATGGAACCCCAACGTGTACGCATGCAGCATCTGGCGCTCGGCCTGGAACCCGGTGTGTTCGAGCAGGCGCGCGTTTTGGCGGACCCCGTAGGTGGAATCACCCACCAACGGAAATCCAAGATGCTGGAAGTGCACGCGGATCTGATGCGTGCGTCCGGTATGGAGAATGGCTTCGACGTAGGCGGAATGCCGAAGCGCCTCGAGCCGCCGGAACGAGGTCCAGGCCGAACGTCCCTTCCCAGGGGTGGTCACAGCCATGCGTTTTCGATGCGACGGATGCCGCGCAATCGCCGCGCGGATCTCGCCCTCGGGCGGCTGCAGGTCGCCGCACACGATGGCCTGATACACCTTTTCGACAGTCCGCGCGGCGAACTGCTCCTGCAGCGCCCGGTGCGTCTCGTCGTTCTTCGCCACCACCAGGCAGCCGCTGGTTTCCAGATCCAGCCGGTGAACAATACCGGGCCGTTCGACCCCGCCAATGCCGCTCAGGCTCCCACGACA
>CANGMO010000176.1 GCA_947454295.1 Verrucomicrobiota bacterium
CCTTCCGCTGGCAGCGCTCATTGCATTCATCCTCTCCAGCGCCCTGATCCGCGCCGGGCATTCCGGTCCCGGTGGGGCACTGGGCGGACTCATCGCCGCAGCTGCCGGAGGTGGACTCTTCTTCGGCGCGCGGCAGACCCGTCCCACGCTCACCTCGGGTCCCGACATCACACCGCTGAATCCCTGGCCTAACCGGGTCTTCTGGTGGGTCGCGGGTTTCGTGCTGGTGCTCTTGAGCGCCGGGGTCGTCGGGTTGGTGATTCCCCAGCTGGCCCGCGCCGGCATGCATACAGCCGACTTCGGACTGCTGCTCCTTCCTCTCGTGGTGCTGGGGTGGATGATTTGGGGATACAAGAGGACCAGCCCCGTCGCCTCGGCACCTGTGGATTTGGCCGCATCGGCCCAATCCCTCCGTCGGCGAACCGCACTGGTGGCCATCCCCACGATATTCATGATCGTCCTGATCGCCGGTTCCTGGCTGACCCGGCATAGTCCAACCTCTTCAATTTTCACGGGAGCAACTCCGCCCTCGTTCCCAACGCCGCTGGCGGGAGGAATGCAGCACCCACTGTCATCCCCCACCGAGTTCGTTCACCTCAAACAAATCCGCCGCACGATCACGCCGACCGACGTCAACCTGGTGTGGGAACTGACCTCTGCCAAGGAGTGCGCCATTCGCATCAGCGTCGACGAACGGGTTGGGACCCTGTCGCTCAAACCGAATCTGAACCGCGGCGCCCCGATTCAGATCGGGGTCCGCTTTACCACGGACACCCGGGATCCGGCGGGCACGGTGATGCTGTATGTCGGCGGCACTGGTGCGGTTGGACCCGGGGTGTACGGGCCGATCATCATCAAGCCATTGCACGGAGATCCTTCGCAAATTCTCGCCAAGGCCAACGAGGCGGTGTCGGGTGACCTTGAACTTTCCTACAGCACGCCGGTGTGGATTGCCTTTGCGCAGCTCGACCAGATCGTACTGGAGCTGCTGCCCAACGAAACCCCGAATGGGCCGGTGGGCGGTCTCCCCGAATGGACTTCAGCGCACGTGACCAACAGCGCGGCCATAAAGTGGCACGATGCCTGGCTCAACCTCGGGGAAACCCGCAAGAAGGCCGAAGTTGGCGTGGTCGCCCCGAGGGGATTTGAAATGCTCGCCGCCGAGCGGGATCTTGCCGTGGCGGAGGCGGAATTCCGTGGGCGTCCCATGGATGCCGCGCGCGCCGAATCGCGCCATGCCCAGGCCCGGGCGGACATTTTTCGCCGACAGGCCGAATTCGGAAAGGCGACCGAGGCGGAGGCGCGCGAAGCCACGCAGGAGGCACTGAGGCGCGAACGCATCCGGCTGGCAATGCAGGCCGCCGAACAGGTCAACCGCCTTCAGGGTGCACCGCGTCCGGTCACGAATACTCCGCGCTGATGAGCCCTGACCTCTCCCAACCACGCACCGAGGTTTCCCGCCCGGAAGGCGCCTTCGTGACCACGCGGTGGACGCGTGTGCTCGCCGCGCAGGGCGGAACGCCGGAAGCGAGCATGGCGCTGGGGGAATTGTGCGAGGCGTACTGGATGCCGGTGTTTCGATTTCTGCGACGCGAGGGCCGCGCCGAGGACGAGGCCCGCGAGTTGACGCAGGAGTTCTTCGGACGCGTGCTGGCACGCGACGGCTTTGCACATGCGGATCCCCGACGCGGGCGTTTTCGCTCCTTCCTGCTGGGTGCGGTGCGCCATTTTCTGGGCGACCTGCGGGACCGCGAGCGAGCCCTCAAACGCGGCGGTGGGGTGGCCGCGGAATCCCTCGACGACGCCCCCTCGAATGAGACCTCGGTGGGACTCCAGATTGCCGACGCGCGCGCCGAGGTTCCGGACACCTTCTTCGACCGGCAGTGGGCCTTCGCCATCCTCGATCGAGCCTTCACCCAGCTCGCCGCCGAACAGGAGGCGGCCGGCAAGGCGGCCCACTACGCGGTGCTCAAGCCCTGGCTGGTGGGGGAAACGGCAGCGCTGCCGCAGGCAAATGCCGCCCGCGCTTTGGGGCTCAGCGAGGGCGCGATCAAGGTGTCGATTCACCGGCTGAGAAAGCGTTTTCGGGAACTCGTCCGTGCCGAGGTGATCCACACGCTCCCCGACCCGGCGGAGGCCGATGCCGAACTGAGCTACCTGATCGAAGTGCTCTCGGCGGGCTGACGCGCGAACCGCGCCAGATCAGCGGCGGCGGGCCCGCCACCACGAGGCAGCCGTGACTGCAAGGAGGGCTGCGCACGCCCCGTAGGTTCCGGGCTCGGGCACCTGTTCGCCGGTCAGCGTGAGACTCCAGCTCACCAGGCGCATGTTTCCGCCCAGTCCCAGATCGGCCACGTTCAACCGCCAATCGCCGTTGCCGGCACCGCCGTTGAATACCCCCAAGAGCTCGGGTCGAAGCGAGCTGGTGGGGTCGGTTCGCCCGTCCGGCTGATAGGTTCCACTGAGCACGCCGCTCGTCTGAACGACGGTGTGAAGATCACTCGCCGCCAGATCACTGAGCGTCACGTTCCATCCGTTGTAGGGAAGGCCGATCGAATCGGTGGGGCTCACGCCTACCTGATTCACCAGCACGCTGGTCAGGCTGAGATCCTTGTTGAGCGACACGAACATCTCGCCGGCAAATCCGCCCGCGCCCCGGCCCACCAGATTCAGGCTGACCTCCACACGGGTAAGCGAGGCGATCGAGGAGTCCGTGATGTGCTGCAGGAACGACAGCGGTGGATCCTGCAGATCGGCGATGTCCCAATTGACGGTCGACACCCGGGCCGTCTCCGTGATCACACCACCGCGCACGCCCGTCGCCGCGGCAAGCAGCGCGGCTCCGAGGAGCAGTTGGCGTGGTAGAAGGTTCATGGCTGCGGGTTCAGGATCCGTGGTCAGCGATCAGCGATGGCCCGGTACAACCTGACGGGATTGGGCGGATTGACGTCGACGTATTGAAAGATGCCGTTGGCCGGCGCGGTGAAGGTTGCCGCCGGGGAAAAGTCGTTCCAGACATAGGGCGGACCGGCGCTCGTCGTGTACTGGACCCGATACGGATTCCCGGAAACTCCGATGAAGGTGAGGGTGTAGTTTCCGCCGCCTGAAACGATGCCGACTGCGTTGGCCGTCAGCGTGTCAGCGGCGGCGGCGACCTGCGTCACCGTCACGGACCCGGTAACGCTATGTCCGCCGGCACCGTCGCTCAGCGTGTAGGTAAAGCTGCCGTTTCCGGCCGCGGCCGAGGGGGCGACGTACACCACGAAGCCGCCCACCAGCGTCACGGTGGCACCGGACGGCTGCGGATTGCCCACTGCGGCGAGGGAGAGGGTGTCGCCCTCCGGATCGGTGTCGTTCGAAATCAGCGAGGCCGCCGTGACCTTGAGCATCGCGAGGTTGTTGCTGCGGACCAGCGTGTCCGCGACGGCGATGGGCGGCTGATTGGCACCGCGGGTAACGGTCACCGTGTAGGTCTTGGTCGTCGTGGCGTCCTGGGCCGTGACGACCACCGGAATGGCATTGGCCCCCACGCTGAGTGACACCGGAGTTATCGGCGTCGTGCCATTCACCCGCACCGTCGCATTCGCATCCGCGGGGGTCGGGGTGAGAGTGATCGCGCTGGTCAGAAACGGAACCGTCACGCTGTAACTCGTGGTTGCCGATGCGAACGAGGGCGACAGCGTCCCGGCGCTCAAGAGCAACGCGGACAGATTCGCATTCCTTGAGGATAGGCCGGTGCCCGCGAGCAGGATCTGGAACGGATTGATGTTCGGATCGTTGCTGGCGATGTAGACCGTCGCCGTGCGGGCGCCGAGGGCGCCAGGGGCGAAGGTGACGGTGAAAGTCGTGGTGGCACCAGGTGCGAGTGTTGTAGCTCCCAGTGCTCCGAGGGTCATGTCCCCCGCGTTTGCCCCAATCACGCTGAGCTCCAGACTTCCAAGGGTTGCCGTTCCGGCATTCTGAATGGTGAACGTCTGGGCGGCGCTACTCTCGCCGAGCGGCGTGCCCGGGAGCGTGTAGGTGCCAAAGTTGCTGGATCGGGCATCCACCGGCGCCGTGCTCACCCCGTTGTACACCGCGATCTGCGGCACCAGTCCCGTGCCGCTCACCTGAATGCGGAACGGATTCTTCGTGGAGTCGTTGCTTCCCAGGTTGACCTGGGCGCTGCGCGTCCCGCCCGCCGTCGGGGCGAAGGTCACCGTGAAGGTGGTGGAGGCATTGGGGGCCAGCGTGGTCGTTCCGAGATTGCCTGCCACAAAATCGGTGCGATCGGTTCCGGAGATGCTGAGTTGCAGGCCGGTCAGGGTGGCCCCGCCGGTGTTCTGAATGGTGAATGTCTTCGGCGTTCCACTGTTGCCGGAAACCACGCTGGCAAAGGTCTGCGTTCCCACGTTGTCGCTCAGCGCATCGACCGGAGCCGTGCTGGCGCCCGCAAACACATTGAGCTGCGGCACCAAGCCGGTTCCCGCGACGTTGATGCGAAACGGATTCACCCCCGCGTCGTTGCTCGCGATGTTGATCACGGCGCTCCGGCTGCCCGCCGCCGTCGGCGAAAAGGTCACGGTGAATGTCGTGGTGCCGTTCGGGGCCACCGTGGTCGCACCGAGCGCACTCACGGAAAAGTCACCCGGGTTGGCGCCCGTGATGCTCAGGGCAAGGGCGGCCAGGTTGCCGGTACCGGTGCTCTGGATGGTGAAGGTCTGCGCCGCGCTGCCGCTGCCCACGGCGGTGCTGGCAAAGGTCTGGGTGCCGACATTGTCGGTGCGCTGATTGGCCACCGCGGTACTGGCTCCCGTGTAGACCGCAATGTGGGCCGGCACGATGCCAATGGCGAAGTTGTCGACCAGCAGGGTCGCATCCTGCACCGAGGTGTTCCGCACCACGAGGGCGGCGGTCGTCGCCGTGGCGTTGAAACTCCCGCTCACCGCGTAGTAGGGATTCTGGCTGCCCACCGCCGGCGACGCCGTGAACGACGCGAAGGCCCCACCATTGAGGGACCAGCTGGGGATCGGATCAAAGTTGGCCGCCCGCCGGTTGGATCGAAAGGTGACCGTGTAGGTTTGCCCCACCACGAGTCCACTGATGGTGGTGGACAGCGAGGCCGTGCCCTGGAGAAACGCCACGTTGGCACCGTTCGGGATCGCCCCATTGTCGGCAAACGGACTCCCGCTCGCCGGATTCAGCCCAACGCCACCGGACAGCGACCAGCCATTGATCACGCCGCCGTTTCCCGAGCTGTAGCCGGGAAACACCGTGTAGCTATTGGCCTCGAAACTCGGATTCGGAATCGTTTGCGCACCGAGCCGCACGCCCCCGAAGGCCACCAAGAGAAACAGCCCCGCCCTGAGCCAGGTCAGAACCAAATGGAGGCTGGGTGATCGCATCAATGCAATGGCGAGCCGCCACGCATTCCGTCCGGGAAACCAAGGCGACTCACTAACGCAAAACCCTACGAAATCCACCCTGAACTCAGTCAACGCCCCACTAGCCCTAGGGTGGCTCCATGAATGCCCTAGGGGGTGAAGTCGAACCTGAGTCTTGCAAGCTCCAAGCAACGTTCCTTGAGTGCTTTACGCGTTCCACTGCCGGGATTTTGAGCCAGCCAAGGTCGCGGCGACACTCGACGGTTTGCCCAGCAGCGGCACGGGGTGGCTCACCTTCCTGAAGCCTCGCGACGACGACGCATCACCGCCACGCCCGCCAGCAGCCCCCCGACGCAGAGCGCTGTTTCCGCCGGTTCCGGAACTGCAGCCGCCTCAAATCCGATGCTGTCGGCGACCCA
>CANGMO010000177.1 GCA_947454295.1 Verrucomicrobiota bacterium
ATTCAATCTTCACCGGCCGCCACTCTGGCGACTGACCCTCTTTCAGTGGGCACCGAAGGCCACCACCACCGTCTGGACCTTTCATCATGCCCTGCTCGACGGACGCTCGCACCGGCAGCTCT
Organism: Verrucomicrobiota bacterium; assembly: GCA_947454295.1. GTDB lineage: Bacteria > Verrucomicrobiota > Verrucomicrobiia > Limisphaerales > UBA9464 > CAIVQB01. Next base: position 123 of record CANGMO010000177.1, read on the forward strand.
GGCGGGAAGTCGTTGCCCTCCATCAATCGCTGAGTTCGGGCCCGGAACCCGGGATCGACGCGTCCCCCGCCAAACCCTTCCGTGAATTCCTCCAATGGCTGGACCATTGGTCCGAGGATTCCCCATCGGCCCGGACCTACTGGGCAGAGCGCCTCGCCGGATTCCAGGAGGCCGTCGGACTTCCGACGCTGTCGACAGACCCGGACTCCGGATCAGGCAACGATCCGGCTGGCGTCGCCACACGTCGTCTGGATGCCCCCACCACCCGCCAGCTCCGCGACGCAGCCAGGCGCTTCGACGTCACGCTGAACAACCTCGTCCAGGCAGCCTGGGCCTTGGCGCTTTCCCGACACACCGGGGTGGACGATGTGGTCTTTGGAACCACCAGGGCCTGCCGCCACTGGACCCAAGACGCCCCCGCCGAACGGCTCGGCCTGTTCATCAACACCGTCCCTTTCCGCGTCGATGCCACGCCAGCGCAGCCCGTGCGGTCCTGGCTACACGGGTTGAGAACCCAGCAGCTCGCTCTGCGAACCGCGGAGCATGCGTCCGCGGCGCAGATCCGCAGTTGGGCCGGATTGGATCCGTCGCTGGCCCTGATGCGCACCGTCCTCATGTTCGAGGATTCCGGCCCCGACGCCGACGACGGACCCGAACCCCGCGGATGCCGGCTTCTCGAAAAGACCGACGTGCTCACCCTCGCGGCCTACGCCGATCGTGAGCTGACCCTCAACATCGACTACTCGCCGCGCCGGCATCCCCACGCACAAATCGCCCGGGTGCTGGACCACCTCGATCAAGTGCTCCGGGCCCTGTCGGAGGCACCCGATTCCCTGCCCCTCTCCGAACTGGGAATGCTCGCCCCCGGAGAGCGACAGACACTCATGGAATCGTGGCAGGGACGGGCCCACGCCGACGTCCCGCCGCTCCATCGGGTGATCGAGACTCAGGTGCGCACCACCCCTCACGCGGTAGCCGTCGAGTTCCTGACGGAGCGCCTTTCCTACGACGCACTGAATCAGCGCGCCAACCAACTGGCACGGCTGCTTCAGTCGACCACGGCTCCCGGCGCGCGCATCGCGGTGATCCTCGATCGCTGTGTGGATCAGGTGACCGTCTGGCTGGCGGCGCTGAAGTCGGGTCGCGTGTATGCACCGCTCGATCCCTCCAGCCCCGAGGAACGTCTCCGGTTCTATCTGGAGGATCTCCAACCGGCGCTCGTCATCACGCAGCACGCGCTCCGGTCGGTCCTTCCCGCCGGAACGCGACTCCTGGTGCTGGATGCTCCCGAGGACCAGGCACGACTCAAAGGACTCGATGTCGCCAATCTCGAGTTCGAGCCCGACCCGCAAGCCGCGGCCAATCTGCTGTACACCAGCGGCTCCACCGGCACGCCCAAGGCGGCCATCAATCGTCTCGGGGGATTGTTCAACTTCGCGGCGGAAATCCGGCGCACCCTCAATCTGGGTCCCTCCGACCGCGTCCTTCAGTCGTCTTCCACCAGCTTCGACGCCTCGCTGTTCGATCTCTCCGCCTCGCTTCAATCGGGCGCAACGCTGGTTCTGATTCCCTACGAGCAGCTCAAATCCGGCACCCCGCTGCATCAAGCGCTCACAGAGCAACGCATCACCGCGACCCTGCTGACCCCCAGCGTCATGCGCTCCACGCCGGTGCCCGATCCGCATCTCCGGTTGGTGGTCTCGGCGGGCGAACCGCTGACTGCGGATCTCGCGGCGAGCTGGGGCCCCGGACGGCAATTGCTGAATGTCTGCGGTCCCACCGAATGCTCCGTGTGGACCCACAGCGAGGAGGTGGCGGAGCTCGAGCAGCGCCCCACCATCGGACGCCTGCTCGCCAACTGCCGCGGATACGTGCTCGATGCCGCCCTGAATCCGGTCCCAGTCGGCGTTCCCGGGGAGTTGTATCTCGCGGGCGCCAGCGTCGGATTGGGCTACTGGAATCGCCCCGAGCTGACGGCCGAGAAGTTTCTCCCCGACCCCTTCCAATCGCATCCCGCATCCCGCATGTATCGCACCGGCGACCGCGTGCGGTGGCTGGCCGACGGCCGCCTCGAGTACCTCGGACGCTTCGACTATCAGGTGAAGATCGGCGGGGTTCGCGTGGAACTCGGCGAGATCGAAGCCGCACTGCGGAGCCATCCTGCCGTCTCGGATGCCGTCGTCGCCCTTCACGACGAACGCCCCATCGCCTGGCTCATCGCGCCCGAGAATCCGCCGGGCGAGCTCTCGTTGCGCGCGTGGCTGGCCCAGCGGATTCCCCTTCTTTTCGAGCCCGCGCACTACGAGTTCGTGACGGCCTTTCCGCAGACCCGCACCGGAAAATCCGACCGGGCGCAATTGCTGGCCGGCTGGCTCTCCAAGCGGGAATCGACAACATCCACCACCCCCGCGCTCTCCGAAGAAACGCGCCGTCTCGTCGTCGAAACCTGGAATCAAACGAGCCGGCCGTATCAACTCGATCGTCCGGTCGTCCGCTGGATTGAGGAGCAGTCCGCCGCCAATCCCGGGGCCATCGCGCTCCAAAGTGCCGGCGGCACCATGACCTACGGCGAGTTGAATCGCCGGGCCAACCGGGTTGCGCATCAGCTGCTGAAGCGATCGCTGAAGCCCGCCGAAACGGTCGCACTCCGCTTCGACCGCTCCATGGAGTATGTCGTGGCCGCCCTCGGAATCCTCAAGGCGGGTGGCGCCTACGTGCCGTTGGAATTGCACATCCCGCCGCACCGGCAGCAGTGGATCCTCCGTGACTGCGGAGCCCGATTCGCCCTGATCGGCGCTGAACATCAGGATCACTTCTCCGGCTGGGAGGGCGAAGCCAGCATCCTCGAGCAGTGGGCAACGGTCGATGGATTGGAGGGCGAGGAAAACCCCGCGATCCCAGCGAATCCCCACCGGCTGGCCTATCTCATCTACACGTCGGGATCCACCGGCACGCCCAAGGGCGTTGAGGTCGAACACCGGAGTCTGTCCAATCTCATCCAGTTTTACCAAGAACGCCTGTCCCTGACGTCGAGCGATCGCACCACGCTGGTCGCCAACCCGGTGTTCGACGCGTCGGTGGGGGATCTCTGGCCGGGTCTTTGTTCCGGAGCCACGGTGTTGATTCCCAGTGCCGCGGATCTTTCCGATCCCGACCGCTTCATCGACTGGCTCGCCACCCAGGGCGCAACCTACAGCTTTTCGCCCACCGCCTTTGGTGAACTGCTGCTAAATCGCCCCTGGCCGGCCGGGATGGCGTTGCGCCATCTCACGCTCGGCGGCGACACGCTGCGCTTCTTCCCCCCGCCCGGCCTATCGTTCCAGGTCCTCAACACCTACGGTCCGACCGAGAACACGGTGGACTCGATCTGGGCGGTCGTTCCCGCCATTGGCGGACCGGGGACTCCACCCATTGGTCGGCCCATTTCCAACGTCTTCGCCTACGTCCTCGACGGCCAGTTCCAGCCCGTGCCGCCTGGCGTCGCAGGGGAACTCTTCCTCGGTGGGGAACAGGTGGCGCGCGGCTATCGGAACCGGCCGGAGCTCACCCGACGCGCCTTCCTTCCGGATCCCTTTGCCGCCCAGCCCGGCGCCCGGATGTACCGGTCCGGCGACCGGGTCCGGTGGACCACAGACGGGGAACTCGAGTTTCTCGGCCGGCTGGACGATCAAATCCAAATTCGTGGCCAGCGCGTGGAGCTGGGTGAAATCGAATCCGTGCTGCGCCTCCATCCCGCCGTGCGCGAACTCTGCTGCAGGCCGCAGCTCGACGGCGTCTCCGTGTCAGGCGTGGTGGCCCACCTGGTGTTGGACCGCGCCGCGGTCGAGGGCGGCACGCAGCCCGTGCTCGATTCCCTGCGCGCCTTCCTGGAGGAACGCCTGCCGGAATTCATGGTGCCGTCCCGATTCGTGCTCCATGACCAGTTGCCCATCACCGCCCAGGGCAAGGTGGATCGCGCCGCCCTTTCCGCCATGGCCGCCGCCCCCGGTACGGCCGGACCCTCGGCACTCCCCGAGGACAGTCTTGAGCGCGCGCTCACCGCACTGTGGCACCGTCTCCTCCCCCACTCCGTTGGACGCCGCCGCGACCAATCCTTCCACGAACTCGGGGGCGATTCGCTGCTCGCCGTGAAGCTCCTGCTCGGTGTTCACGAAATCACCGGCCGCCGCCTCGCCCTCTCCACCTTCCTGCTGGCCCCGTCGCTCGATGGACTCTGCCAGGCCGCCTCCCAGGCCGAACTCGACTCGCACGTCCCCGTCCTCACGCTGCGCAGCCATCCGTATTCGAAAGCGATCCCGGTGTTCTGCATGTACGAACTGCTCGGCGACGTCAGCTCCTACATGGAACTCGCGGAAATCCTGGGAGGAGACCATGCCGTCTACGGAGTGCGGTCGCCCGCGCTGCATGACGATCAGCGAGTCCCGGAATCTCTCGAGGCCGCGGCGAAGCAGGTATTGACGTGGATCCGGCAGATCCGTCCGGAGGGTCCCTTCGCGATTCTGGGCTATTCCTGGGGCGGGCTTCTGGCCTTTGAGGTCGCACGTCAGTGCACGCTCACCGAGGGATACTCGCCGTTCTGCGCCCTGTTCGGAACGCAGGCCCCTCCGCGCGACCCGTCATACTGGGAAAAACTGTGCCACGCCGTGCGGGCCGTTCCCCCGTGGTTCCGTCACTTCCTCCGCGATCACGGCCAACGGGTCCGACGAATCTTCAGCGCCGGCGCCTTCCTGCGCCGCTTGGGACGCAATCTAACCAGCGAGGTGCAGGTCGAGCTGGAGCAATGGGCCTCCTCCCCGCTCGCCCATGCGCATATCCGCATGATGGTGCGCTACCGTCCCACCGAACGCATCCGTGTTCCCCTGCACCTGTTCCGGGAACGACAGGCTGTCGTGCGACGCATCCATCCGTCGGAATACTGGTGGACCGACCACGAACCCGACGGCGGCTGGCACCGCTGGGCAGGAGCGCAACCCGAGGTGACCTGGCTCGACGGCCAGCACGAAACCGTGCTGAAGCCGCCGCAGGTCAACCTACTGGCCACCACCCTCCGCGGACAACTCGCCAGCCATCCACACCCCGCACCCACGGGACAGCGTTGAACTCCCGCTGCGCCTCCCCATCTCCGATCTTCGATCTGCGAACTCCGAGTCTGCGCCGTCAGAACTGGTCCTCCTTCTCCTTGAACAGCAGATTGAAGGTGGTGAGTGAGCCGTAGCAGCGGGTGATGTATTGCTGCCAGTCGAACTTGTCGGCGCTGGTCAGCGTTTCGCTGGCGTTCACCTTTTGCTCCAGCACCCGGAGATTGTTCCGCACCATGACGATCTTGTGGAAGAACACCTCGAGTTCGATCTCCTTGGTCGCCAACCCTGGGTCTTGGGGATGCAGCACCAGCTTCCCGCCGCGCCATTTGAGCGCGAGTTCCTTCACCCGCGCGTCGGGCTTTTCGAGACCGAGCCGGTCGGCCAGCGAACCCACGGTCTCGGCGATGAGCTGCGACAGAGGCATCGTCAATCCGCTAAGTCCCGCCTGAGGCTCGGCGGGTGCCAGGCCGCTGGCCTCGGGATCCACGGGTTTGAGACCATCGGAGAAGAGGATCTCGGCGGCGTGCTCATTGAGTGCCTTGACCACACCCGAGCCATAGCCCGGATGCACCACGCCCA
>CANGMO010000178.1 GCA_947454295.1 Verrucomicrobiota bacterium
ATTCGGGCTCGGGGTTGTGGAGGCCCAGGATGCCTGGAGACTGAACAATCCCGACCTCATGGGGATCACCTTCGGCAGCGATCGTTTCGTTGCAGTCGACGGATCAGGCGGTGCGCGAATCTCGGCGGACGGCCTGGTGTGGACTCCGATCGCGACCGGCAGCAGTCAGGCCCTGCGATCCGTCACCTTCGGTCTGGGACAGTTTGTGGCGGCGGGAGACATCGGAACGGTTCTCACTTCCTTCGACGGCGAGACCTGGATCGCCCAAAGCTCCGGCACGGACGTCAACCTTCAGAGTATCGCCTTCGGAGCCGGAGTGTTTGTCGTCGCTGGGGAACTTGGACGGATTCGAACCTCGCCCGACGGCATTCACTGGACGCTTCGAACCTCATCCACCGGGAACTTCCTTTCCGCGGTGGCGCAGTTCGACACCGGGTTCTTCGCCGTTGGTGATGCCTATTCGGTGATTCGGTCGGCAGATGGCATTGTGTGGACCAATACTGGTGCCGGCGGAAACAAGCCGCTCCACGGCATTGCCCGGGGCAATGGCATCTATGTGGTCGTCGGGGGTAACGGGTTGATCGGAAGGTCCGTGGATGGGATCCATTGGGATACCCAGGCCAGTCCTGCGACCTTCGATCTTCAAAAGGTTGCCTTCGGAGGAAACCGGTTCGTGGCGCTTGGTTCTGAATCCACCTCCGATGGACACACTGCCTACACTTCCTCCGATGGCATTTCCTGGGATCAGCAGGTGATCGCCGGCGCGCCGGTTCTCAACGAGTTGGTCTATGCCCGGGGTCGCTTCACCGCGGTCGGGAATGCGGGCGCCGTGTCGGAATCCGCGGATGGGGTGCAGTGGACCCAGCGTAACTTTGGGACGCGGGGAGGTCTCCGGGGGATTTGCTTCGGGAACGGAAACTTCGTCGCCGTGGGCGAGTCGGGTGTGATCGCCTCGTCGCCGGACGGATATCAGTGGACCCGACGCCGGCTGGATTCGAATACCCGCAGCACCTTGCAGGGCATTGCCTATTCCGGCTCAAGCTTCGTGTCGGTGGGCCGCCAGACTGGAACTCCATTTGGCGGGCAGATTCTGAGTTCTCCCGACGGGATCCTCTGGACCCAGCGGTTTGCGGCTGACGCCGGATTCAACCGGGTGGCATTCGGTGGCGGTGTTTGGGTGGGCGTGGGGCTGGCGCGCAATCCGGTTTCCGCCGTGGTCTCTGGAGTGACGTGCCGATCAACGGATGGAATCGCCTGGAGCCTTCAACCGGTTCATCCGGAGACGCCGGAATTGGCGGACATCGCCTTTTCCAAAGGCCGGTTTATGGCGGTCGGAAAAACCGGGGTGATTCTGTCCTCGCTCGACGGCATTGACTGGACAGCCATTCCTTCGGGGACTCAAACGGATCTCACCTCAATTGCAGCGGGTGATGGGAAATTCGTCGTCACGGGAGTCGATGGAACCGTCTTGTGGTCAGACGACGGCATTGACTGGACCGCGCAACCGAGGGGAATTGCCGCCGGTGTTTCCGCCACGCTTCAAGCAAGCGGAACGTTTGTGGCCGTGGGCGCAGGCGGCACGGTTATGGTTTCGTCGAATGGATCGAACTGGAGTCCACGCCGTTCACCGGTGGCAAGCGGTCTTGCATCGATCTGCTTTGCGAAGGGACGGTTTGTCGCGGTGGGTGAGAACGGCGCCATCGTATCCTCGCCGGCGTCGGGGGTTCATTTGGAGTCACCCGTCGTTTCGACAATGGGTGAATTCCAATTCACCGTGACCGGAGCCTCCGCCGGCCCGATTGACATTCAAGCGTCGGGGAACCTGATCACGTGGACAACGATCACCAATCTGGATCCGACCACCCTCCCGGCGCGGGTTGTCGATCCGTCGCTTCGAACGCGCTACTACCGGGCACTGACCCCGAGGTGATGCGACGGGCGAGGAAGACCCGCCTGGCCTCGCCTTTCAGGAACGGGGCAGGTAAACTTCGCGCGTGTCCCCGATGAAATTCGACTCCTCGTTGCGCGCGCGAATGGTTCAGTCCCTGTCCCTCGCCGGATTCCTGGTTGCAGGCTGCCTGATGGGGACGGCCCGTGCTGCGGAGCCCACCTTTGCCGAGCGCTTGGGATGGAAGGCGGGGGACGTCGTGGTGATTCTCCATGTCGACGATGTTGGCATGTCGCACGCTTCGAACCTGGGCGCCACCGAGGCGGTGACCCGCGGCGTGGCGACCTCGTGGGCGGTGATGATGCCCTGTCCCTGGGTGTCCGAGATCGCCGTCCATCTGAAGGAGCATCCCGAGGTGGACAGCGGACTGCATCTCACCATGAACTCCGAGTGGGCTCCCTATCGCTGGGGACCGGTTGCCGGCAAGAGCCAGGTTCCCGGGCTCACGGATCCCGAGGGGTGTCTGTGGCGGAGTTCGACGGCAACGGTGCTGAAAGGGACTCCCGACGAGGTGGAACGTGAGATTCGGGCGCAGATCGATCGCGCCGAAACCATGGGATTGCCGATTACCCACATCGATTCCCACATGGGGACACTCTTCGCCCGGAAGGAGTTTTTTGAGCGCTATGCCAGGGTCGGCATTGAGAAGAAGATGCCCATCCTCGCGGTCGGCGGACACGCGACTTACGCCCGGCAGGAGAACGGCGAGGCGATGGATTATCTCAAGCCGTGGATGAAGCAGGTTTGGAATGCGGGGTTGCCCGTGCTCGATGATTTGCACACCGGTTCGTACGGATGGAAGCCGGAGGAGAAGCTGGAGAACTTTCTGAAGCTGCTGCGGGAATTGAAACCCGGGGTTACCGAGATTCTCTTCCACGCGTCGCGGCCGACCGAGGAATTTCCCATCATCACGGGATCGAGCGAATCGCGCCGTGCGGATCTCCAATGTCTCACGGATCCCCGTGTTCGCGCGTTGTTGAAGGAGCGCGGGATTTTGCAGACGACCTGGCGGGAACTCGCCGAACGTCGCCGCAAGGCCGCCGACCTGCCCTGAGCCTCAGTCCTCTCTTTGCGTCTTTGCGAGCTTGGCGTGACACCCAGACAAAAAAGGCCGGGAAGACGAATCTTCCCGGCCTTTGCGTTGGGGATCCGGAACTGGACTACTTCACACTCCGGAAGAACAGGGTACCGGTTACCGTCGGCACGTACGGGCTGGTTGCCCCCGCCACGGGCGTGAACGGTCCGGTTACGCTTGGTGCGGATTGCAGCGTGCCCGTATAGGTGATGCTGATTTTCCCGCCTGAGGTACCGATGCCGAGTGTCGGAGTGCCACCCGGCTCGACGACCTTGACGACGGCGCTGGGTACCAGGTTTCCAGGCACGCCCACCAGCACCCGGTAGGATGCGGCAAAGTCCGCCGCCACCGTGGGGAAGAAGCGGTACGAGGATGCAGTCGCTCCGGCGATGTTGGCGAAGCCCGTGCCGTCGTCGCGCTGCCACTGATAGGTGAAGGCAGCCGGTGCGCCGTGGCGGGTCACCGAGGCGTCGACGTCAAAGGTCACCGCCACCGGTGCCGAGCTGTAGGAGAGCGCCACGCTGCGGATCGCCCAGCTGGGGGTTCCCGCGCCGGAGCAGTCATCCCAGGCGCCGAGGAATTGGACCACCAGCTTGTCCCCGGTCTTGAAGGTGCCCAGGAGGGCGGAGCTGGTGATGAAGTTCCCCGCGGCAAATCCGGACGAATCGCCGTTGAAGGCGTTGAGCCCCTTCAACACGCCATTGCCCTGGATCTTGATGGTGGCATAGCCATTCGCGGTGAAGTTCTCGGGCGCCACCGCCTTGAAGTCGCCGCCGTTGACGCTGACCAGCACCTGGCCGCCATCAAAGCCGTCGCCTTCGAAGGAGTAGCGATGGCTGAACGACAAGGTCACGGCCTGATCCGCGGGAACGGTGAACGGCGTGCTCAGGAGGCGCGAGTTGAAGGGACCACCGCATGCGCCGGGGGAGTCATATCCGTTGGACGTCCAGGTACCGGTCCCGGGGTCATAGACCCAAGGGCTCGGAGGCGCCGGCGTCGTGTTGGTTACCGCGAACCCAGCATCGGTCGAGGCGAAGCTGAGATTCGCGAAGTTGATCGAGGTCGACGGCAGCAGCGCCTCCTGATTGACCGGCTGACGCTTGAAGACGATCTCGGCGTTGGGATCGACATACGTCGCGAGGAACTTGCCGTCGATCGGCGTCAGCGAGGCCGCCTCGGTGGCGTCGGTGGTCTTGCGCCACGCAACACGCAGGAAGTCACCACCGCCCTCTTCCTTCAGCAGGGCGAGCACCGCGTATTTCTTTCCGGCCGTGAGGGTGATCGGGGTTGCCGTGGTGACCGGTTGTCCGGAATCGGGTTCAAGGAAGGCGCGGCAGCAGCCCGGCTCGTTGGCGATCGGCGTGTCGACCGCGGGATTCGGGAGCGTCTCGTCCTTGCTCAGGTAGAGGCGCGATCCGTCGTCGGACGACAGGAAGAAGTAGTAGTCCGCGGTTTCGGTCGGGGTGATGAATCCGGAGATCTTCGCCAGATAGTGCTCGTGGCTGTCATCCGGGAAGATCGTCCGGGTGTCGAACTTTCCGGTGATGGCGTCGACGAGTGTGGGGGTGCCGGCCACGACGCGCGGGTCGCTCAGCGCGGTGGTGATGGAGCCATCGCTCGCGCCGGGAATGTTCTCGTAGTACTCGAAGCGCAGGCTGCCCTGCGCGAGGGCCCAGGAGCTGAAGGTGACGGTGCTCGCCGCCGCAATGGTGGAGGCGGGAAGCATCTGATCCTTCACCCCGGTGATGGTGACCGTGTAGGTCTGGCCGGGCGCCTGCTTGGTCGTGGTGAGTTCCACGACGTTGTCATTCGCCGTACCTGCAGGCCCCACGAGGGCGGCGGCAGTCACGGTGAGCCCGGCGACCTTGTAGTTCGCCGCGGTCTGCGCGGTGGCGGGATCCAGCGGCTTCGAGAACCAGACGCGCGCCTTGTCGAAGCTGGGCTGACCGGCGGCGTATTGCGCCACGGGGGCGATGCCATCGGCGGGCAGGACCGCCACGGTTACGTTGGTGCTGGTGATGGAACCGTACGGATTGCTGACCACCACGTCATAGCTGCCGGCCTCGGCGGCTGTGGCGGCGGGAATCGAGAGCGTGGCCGAGGTCTGACCGGTGATCGCCTTGCCTCCGCGCCGCCACTGATAGCTGATCGGCGGTGTGCCGGCGGCGGCGACAGACATGGAGATGGTGTAGCCCGCATACACCGGACGTGCCGGGAGGGTGGGCTGCGAGGTGATCACCGGCGTGACGTTGGCGCCGTAGTAGAGCGACAGCACCTGGCTTGGGGTGAGCGCTTTGCCGAAGACGGCGACTTCATCGATGCTGCCAAGGAAGTAGTCGCCGGTGTTGTTGAAGATGCCGCCGCCGCCGATGTTGAAGTTGAAGTCGCTCGACTTGTAGGAGTCGATGCCACCGTCGAGCCGGCCGATCTCCTTGCCGTTGGCGTAGAGCACGGTTGAGGTGGTGTCGGCGGTGATCACGAACAGACCCCATTCGTCGTCAGCAAACGGATACGGAGCCTTGATGTTGGCGCTGCGGGCGTCGACCCAGAGTTCGATGTTGGCGCCGCCGTCGGCGTCACCGAATTCCAGGAGGTTGTTCTGACCGAAGTAGCCACCGCGGCCGCTGTGCGCCTTGCCGCGCTTCACCCAGCCGGAGACGGAGAACTCGGTCAGGTCGTTGAGCTGGTAGGGCGTCC
>CANGMO010000179.1 GCA_947454295.1 Verrucomicrobiota bacterium
GCGAGCCGCTGACGCCGGTGTACGACCGGGTCACGTCCAAGGCCAACTGGACCATCACGCCTTCGGGATGGGGAACGCGATACGGCAGCGTCGATGACTTGATTCAGTCGCGCGACAACGGCTTGGCGATGATCGCCGGCGGCGACGAACTCGCCGTGGAGTTCGAAGTGGGCGGACTGAAGCCGCATACAGATGCCGTGGTGCGGGACTACTTCCTGGAGATTTCAGGATGGGACAAGGATTCCGACTATCACGTGGTTCGTGGTGACCGAATTCAACCCCTGCCCTGGCACGGCATGGACGACCAAAAGTACGGCGTCGAATCCCGCCCGGCATTCCCGAGTGACGCGCTGCACGAGCGGTACAACACCCGCTGGGTGGGGCCGAAGACCTTTGCCCGTCGCGAGCCGGGGAAAGCGTCAGCCCCCGCCAGTCGGTAACGCGAGGCTCCTGCCGAAGCGGGTGCGTAGGCAAAGGGTAGGACGCTGCGGGGCGGAATGAAACGCGTCCGCACACCCGGGCTCATCAGGAGATTTGCCCCACCAGTCGCGCCCATTCCCGGTGGCGCGAGGCTCCTGCCGAAGCGGGTGCGTAGGCGGCGGGTGGGACGCTACGGGGTGGAATGAAGCGCGTCCCCGCACCCGCTCATCAGGAGATTCGCCCTACCGAAGAGTGTCGCCCCCTCACGGCGTCGCCATCGCCTCGCGAGACTTCATCTCCGCCCGACCGAGGAACACCGCAGCATCATCGTACGAACCACCGCGAACCATGAAGCGGACCCGATCGCCCGCTGACAGAATCAGTCGATGCGCGCCCCCGGTGCCGCCAAACAGACGACGCCCCTCGGCCTTGGTGTAGAACTTGGGATACTCGTCGGGGATCCGCCACTCCACGACCACGCGCACGCCGCGATCCGGGGATTCGAGCAGCACCTTCGCACCGCGTCCGACCAGTCCGGCCTCGACACGCTCGATGAATCCTTCAATGACGAAGTCACGTCCCTTGTACCGGGCGGCGGCCGCGGTGGCGTCGCCGCGGTAGTGGTGGACCAGATCAAACACGTCCACCACCGCGTCGCGGGGCAGCGGCGGAAGCGACGCCGGGGCCGGGGTGGCGGGCCGCGATGCCCAGGCCGTGGCCGCCGCGGGCGATGCCACGACCGCGGGAGCCGTCTGGGGAAGTGCAGCAACCCGCGCCACCTCTCCACGCAGACGGCGGTTCTCCGCCGACAGGAACCGCAGGGCGGCGGTAGGGTCAAAATGAAACCGGCGCTGCAGTTCGGGGCCCAGATCGACGAGATCCACGCGCTCGGTCCCCTCGCGAGCATTGACCAGCACCGAGGCGGGATTGGCCTCGGAGTAGGCGACGTCGTGAAGAATCCGCCCGCCGGCCAGGGTGAGATCCTCGGCAAGGATGGGAATTCCGAGCGCCGCCAGAGCGGCGAAACCGGCGGTCCGTTTCATGGGGTGCAAGCGAAGCAGAGCGCCCCGTTCGGCGTCAACCGGCGGTCCTCCCGTTTCACCAACCGAGCCGGTTCCGAAAGATTCCACTTCCCCGCCGGCCGTTCCGCCGCATCATCCGCCCGCCAAAATTTATGAAAATCGTTCTCGCCTACTCCGGCGGCCTCGACACGTCGGTGCTGCTCTCCTGGATCAAGGAAACCTACGGCAATGCCGAAATGATTGCCTTCTGCGCCAACGTCGGCCAGGAGGACGAACTCAAGGGCCTGGAAAAGAAGGCCAAGAAGACGGGGGCGTCGAAGATCTACATCGACGACCTGCAGGAGGAGTTCGCCAGCGACTTCATCTACCCGATCCTCCGCGCCGGCGCCATTTACGAGGGACAGTACTTCCTCGGCACCAGCATTGCGCGTCCACTGATCGCAAAGCGGATGGTCGAGATTGCCCGCAAGGAAAAGGCCGACGCCATCGCCCACGGCGCCACCGGCAAGGGCAATGACCAGGTCCGCTTTGAGCTGACCGCCGCCGCCCTCGCACCGGACCTCCAGATCATCGCCCCGTGGCGCGACGAGCGCTATCGCAAGGACTTCCCCGGCCGTCAGCAGATGATCGACTACTGCGCCGCGAAGAACATCCCCGTCCAGGCGAGCGCCAAGAAGCCGTACTCGATGGACCGCAACCTCCTGCACATCTCGTACGAGGCCGGCATTCTGGAAGATCCCTGGTACGACTCGTTCGATCTCAAGAATCGCAACTACTTCACCACGCTGTCCGTGCTTCCCGAGGACGCCCCGAACAAGCCCGAGTACGTCACGCTCGAATTCGAGCGCGGCGATTGCGTGGCCGTGAACGGCAAGGCGATGAGCCCGCTGCAGGTGATGCGCACGCTGAACAGGATCGGTGGCAAGCACGGTGTCGGCCGGGTCGACATGGTGGAAAACCGCTTCGTCGGCATGAAGAGCCGAGGCGTGTACGAGACCCCTGGCGGCAGCATCCTGCACTACGCGCACCGGCAGATGGAGAGTCTCACCATGGACCGCGAGGTGATGCATCAGCGCGACGCGCTCATCCCGAAGTACGCGGAGCTGGTCTACAACGGCTTCTGGTACGCTCCCGAGCGTCTGGCCCTGCAGGCCTACGTCGAGGAGAGCCAGCGCAATGTGTCCGGCACCGTCCGGGTGAAGCTCTACAAAGGCGGCATGTACGTGGCCGGCCGCAAGAGCAAGCACAGCCTCTACAACCCGCACATTGCGACGATGGAGGCCGACCCGACCAAGGCCTACAACCAGGACGACGCCACCGGCTTCATCCGGCTCAACGGCCTGCGTCTGCGGGTCAACTCGACGGTGAACGGCGCCGGCAATTTGTCGAAGCGTCGCTAATTGACGCGGAGTTTCCGTCACTTCCAATCCGCCGGCTTCCGGGATCCCCGGAGCCGGCGGTTTTCGTCGCGCATCCGCTATTCTTGTTTCCTTCCCGACGCGGCCGCGGTTGGCTTTGGACATGGATTCCCGTTCCCTGATTTCCATCCTCGGGACCCGCAACATGACCCTGGGCCTGTCGCTGGCGGCGATGTGCCTCCCCGCCCCTGCGCACGGCGCAAGCGGTGCGGAGACGCCGCTCACGCTCACGGTGCGGGCCGGTGACTGGAAGCGACACGACACGTTCGTGGCCTTCGACCTCGCCCCGGGGACTGCGCGCGCGCTCAAAGGCACGGACGAGCGCGGGGCCCGGTACGTGATCCAGATCGAAACCAACGGCCTCGCCACGCTCCACATTCCGGACCTCGACCGCGGTGAGCAGCGCACCCTGCACTTCTCAAATCGCGCGCTGCGCGGCTCGGAAGCGGGCGTCATGGAAACCAGCCGGCGCGGCGCCAAGGTGCGCATCTCCCAAACCGGCAGTGCCGTGCTGGAGTATCAGGCGGAACCCGGACCGCTGCCGCGCGACACGATTTCCGAAAAGTACATCCGGGGCGGCTACCTGCATCCGGTGTTCACCCCCTCCGGACGGTCGGTGACCGACGATTTTCCCGCCAATCACGTGCATCACCACGGGGTATGGGCGCCCTGGACCCACACGGAGTTTGAGGGGCGTCACCCCGACTTCTGGAACATGGGCGAGGGCAAGGGGCGCGTGGAATTTGTCCGTTTGGAGGCCACCTGGAACGGCCCCGTGCATGGAGGATTCAAGGCCCGCCAGAAGTTCATCGATTTCACCAGCGGCACCCCGTGGAAGGTGCTCGACGAGACCTGGGACGTGCGTGCCTACGCGGTGGGAACTGCCGCGCAGCCCTATCGCCTGTGGGACTGGACCTCGGAGCAAACCTGCGCCGAGAACCGCCCGCTGATTCTCCTTCAGTACCTCTACGGCGGACTTGGATTCCGGGGCAATGGGGCTTGGGACGGCGCCGGGAATGAATCGTTCCTCACCTCGGAGGGAGAGACGGATCGTGTGAAGGCCAACATGACCCGCGCGCGCTGGATCCATCTGAGCGGCCTCGTGGATGGCCGCATTGCGGGTGTGGCGATCCTCTGCCACCCCGAGAACTTCCGTTTTCCGCAGCCCATGCGGGTGCATCCGACAGAACCATTCTTCTGCTTCGCGCCGTCACAGATGGGCGATTTCCGAATCGAACCCGGTCATCCGTATGTCGCGCGCTACCGGTTCGTGGTGGCCGACGGCCCCCCGGACCGCGTGGAGCTGGAGCGCCTCTGGAACGACTACGCGCATCCGCCGGAAATCATCATCGGAGGCAAGTAGCACACCGGTCCGACTCACGGGTCCGCGCCGTGCGATGCCTGTGAAAACGAAAAAGGCGGACCGAGGTGTTGCCACCCGGGTCCGCCCGATTCGAATCCGGAACGCTTACTGCAGCGCGCCGGTGTACTCGAGGCGAAGGATCTTCGTGTCCTTGTTGTTGCCCCATTCCTTGCCGTACTCGATCACGTAGAGGCAGCCATCCGCACCGAGTTCAATGTCCATCGGGCGGAGAATCCGCGTCTTCGGCATGAACCGGGCCATCATCAACTTGCCATTGGCGTCCTTGGCGATGTGGTCCTGGGCATCCAGTTTGACGGCGATGATCCAATTTCGGGACCACTCGTAGATGAACAGGGTGTGATCAAACTGACGGGGCAGCTTGTGTTCCGACTTCAGCTTGGGGTCGTAGTAGTACACCGGACCCGCCATGGCGGTGCGTCCACCACTGCCCACCACCGGGAACTTGCTGGAGGGGGACGGCGGATACCAGATGAACGCCGGCTGCGCCGGAGGGAGCTCCTTGATGCCCGTATTGTTGGGCGAGTTGTTGATCGGGTGGGCCGGATCGTAGAACTCCGGCTTGAAGTCCGCTGCGAGCCAGGGTTCGGGCTTCGCGGGCCATTCGGATTCCGGCTTGCCGGCCTTGCGGGCGGCATCACGGGCCGCGTTCGCATCGAGGAACTTCTGGCGCGCCACATAGTCCACCGGGGCGTAGGGCTTGTTGTCGCCGACAAAATAGGGCCAGCCGAAGAAGCCTGCCTTGCGGGCCTGGTTGACCTCGTCGTGACCGGTCGGGCCACGCTTGGGATCGCCGGATCCCGCATCGGGACCCACTTCACCCCAGTACAGGTAGCCCGTTTTCTGATCCACCGCGATGCGGAACGGATTGCGGTTGCCCATCACGTAGATTTCAGGACGGGTTCCCGGGGTGCCGGGCTTGAAGAGGTTGCCCTCGGGAATGTCGTAACCACCTTCGGCGCGCGGCTTGATGCGGAGGATTTTTCCGGCGAGGGAGTTCGCACTGCCCGCGGAGCGCTGGGCGTCCCACGGATAGCGGCCGGGGCGCGGATCGTTGGGAGAGTATCCATCCGAGTCGAACGGATTGGTGTTGTCGCCAATCGACACATACAGATTGCCCTTGGCGTCGAAGGTCAGCGATCCGCCGACGTGGCAGCACTGCTCGCGCTGCACCTGCATTTCAATGATGGTCTTCTCGCTCGCGAGGTCGAGCTGGGTACCCTTCAGCGTGTAGCGGGACACGCGAATCTTGCCCGCCTTGCCCTGGCCGTCGTTGAAGGTGTCGGTAAGCGAATGGTTCAGGTAAACCCAGCCGTTCTTGAGGAAGTTGGGATCGAGCGTCATGCCCAGCATGCCCTCCTCGAGGCCGTCGAACACCGGAATGGTGGCGATGACCGTGGTGGTCTTGGTGGCGGGGGTCCACATCTTGACGATTCCCTTCCGCTCCGCCCAGAAGACGCGTCC
>CANGMO010000180.1 GCA_947454295.1 Verrucomicrobiota bacterium
CACCCCCGCCGCCGAAGCGGACGGGTGCCTGGTTGTTGTTTCCGGTTCCTGTGTTGCTCGGGAAGACGCTGGAGAGCGCGTTGGACACGTCCGAGGGGCTGGCGTGCTTCAAATGGAACACGCGAATCTGAGTCTCGGACTCGGCGCTGGTGTCGATCGCTTTGATGATCTCGACGATGTGACGGATATTCGACTGGGTGTCGGTCATCACGATCGAATTCCCCGCCGTGTTCGCCACGAACGTGGCCTGCGGTGAGATGAAGGTGTTGAGATCCTTCACCAGCTGGTCGGCCTCGACAAAGCGGATGGGGATGATCTGGGTGACGATCTCGTCGTTCTTGGGGATGAGGGTGGGGTCATTGTTGACCTTCACTGGAATGTCGCGGGTCTTGGCGGTGACCCGGTCGACGACGGTGAGGGTTCGACCGTCGCGGATCGCCGCCAGCCCGTTCTTGTTGAGCACCGAGTTCAGCAGGTCCACCGCCTCGTCGCGCGTGACGGGCTTGCTGCTGATGATGTTCACGGTGCCCTTGGCAGGCGTGTCGAGGACGATGATGAAGCCGGCCGCCTCGCTCAGGTACTCGAGCACTAGTTCCAGCGGCGCGTTGCGGAAGTTCAGGCGGATCTCGTCGGGATTCGACGGGGCGCCGGATGGCTTGGAAGTGGCGGCGGCAGGTGCCTTGGCATCCGCCTGGCTGACTACCGTGGTGGCGGGCGCCGCTGCGTCCTGGGCCACGACCGCGGTCAGCCAACCGACGGCACAGGCCGCCGTCATCATGCGGGTGATCGAATGCTTCATTTCATCTCCTGTTCTCGTTTTTTCAACAGCCGCTTCAAAACTTCGTCCTCACCGGCATTGCCGGAGGTGCTGCCGGACGACGGGGCGTCGCCGGAACTGTCCGAGCTGCTGCTCTTCGGACTGAAAGCCGTGGTGCCGCCTGAGGAGGCCTCCCAAGCACCGTCGTTGTTGCGACGCAGCCGGGTGCCGACCCGGACTTCCACCGGTTTGGCATTGGTGCCCTGGATCAGGGTGACCGAATTCCCGGTGATGCCGCTGATGCGGTGCCCGGCAATGGTGGCGTCCTGTTGCAGAGCCTTGCGATATTCCGAGGCATTGCCGTCGAAGAAGGCGAAGCGCCCGCGCGAATAGTCCATGATGCCCACCAGCCCGAATTCCGGCGCGTCGGCCTTGATCTGAGGCTTGGTTACGGGACGGGGAGCCGATCCAGGAGTGCGGGGCTGACGCTCGGGATCGAAAATGTTCCGGTCGGCGATCGACCGGGCCATGGACTGGAAGTTTCCGACCTCACCCTTGCCTGCACCGCTGGAGCTGGTGGTGTTGGTCGAACTGCTGTTCGTGGAGCCGCCTTCGTTCGCCCGGCGATCGACTGGGCGCCCGTCTTCAGAGCGGCGCCGCGACTCCTGGGCACGCAGCCCCGTGATGCCGGCGACGCCCGCGATGGCGAGCGCAATCGACAGCCAGAGCATCGGACGGAATCGGGTTCCGCGGGACGTTGGAGGGAGGGGCGTCATGGTTTGTTGGGGGCCGCGAGCACCAGTCCGTTAATCTGGATGCCCAGCGTCAGCAGCTGGCCGGAGTTGTCACGGCTGCCGAGCTGGAGCGAATCCAGCTTGAGGGTCATGGGGCCGCGTTCGATGCGATAGAGCAGCTGGGTGAGGCTGTTGAGGGAGCCGGTGGCCTCAATGCGGCAGTTCAGCGTCTGGTGGTCGTCGGCATCGCCCTTCCACTGGGGAATGCGATCGACGATCTCGGCGCCCGCCTCGCGGGCCCAGGTGTCGATGGACTTGAGCACGCGCTGCTCCGCAAGCGAGGGGTCGGCGGGCAGAGAATTGGTGCGGATTCGATCCCAGCGGCTGCGCAGGGCGCGGTCGCGTTCCAGCAGTTGCTGGCCCTCGGTGACCTGCTTGCGAAGCACGGCGATTCGAGCCGAGCGGGCGGACCACCAGCCGGCGAGCGGCTCGAAGATGGCCAGGTCGGCGATGTACAGGCCCGCTGCGACCACCGTGAGGATCAAAAGGAAGCGCTGGCGATTCTCGATCTTCATGGGGTGGCGCCTCCGGTCCAGTGGAAGGTGAAGTTGAACTGCAGGGGGGCCTTTCCGCGAATCTGGTCGCGATGCAGCGCGGTAACGCCGGGTGTGGCATTGAGCCGGTCCATCATCTGAAGCACCGAACTGCTATCGGTGGCGGTGCCGGTACAAACCACCTCGCCCGACTCGCGGACTTCGATGAGCTTGGCGTTGACCGTGCCGCTTTCGGGAAAGGCGAGCGACAACGCCTGAAGGATCTGCAGGCTGCGATACGATTCCGAGGACCACGGCCGGAACTGCCGAATCTGTCCCTGGATTTGTTCGAGCTGCCGGACCTTGGTGGACATTCGGGTCCAGCGCGATTCCAGCAGCGACAGCTGGATCTGCTGGACCAGGAAGGCCAGGGCCACGACGGCGGTGACCGCGCCGGCCACGACCCAGGTTGTTCGAAGGCGTCCTGAAGTGTGGCGCGCCAGGAACTGTTCGAGCGCCGACGGCCGCGGCGGAAGAAACTCGAGGCGGGCCGGGCGTCCGGCGAGGAACCGGGCCGCGGCCATGACGGCAGCGTTGAATGGGGCGTTGGTGGGCAGCGCGGGGGTCCCGGCGGCCGGGGCCGGCGGAACCAGTGCGGCCTCCACCTCGATGCCGGAGGTCGCGAGTTTCGCCCGCAAGCTGGCGGCCAGCGATTCGGCGAGGTCTCTGGGGCCGAAAATCCGCACCCGGCGGACCCGAGATTCGAGTTCAGGAGGCAGCTGACCGAGCGTGATGCGCAATTCCCGCGCGATCGGCTCGGGCCGGACCACCGCGGTTCCCGAACTGAGATCCACCACACCTTCGAGCGAACGCAGGGCCGCGATGCCGCCGCCGGCGGTGATTTGGAATGCAGCCTGGGTTGATCCGGGAGCGAGGAGAACGGCGGCGATGCCGGTCTGACCGCCTTCGGCAGGATCCTGCAGTTCGGTGATGGCGGGGGAGAATCCGGCCAGTTTCAGCTTGGCTGCGGTGAGCATCCGCTCGAGGGCGGTGGACCGGGCCGCGGGCTGGGCCGCGAGCGTGACGAACTGGCGTCCTTCACCCAACGCACAGCGCGAGTCGGCAACGCGCAATCCCGCGGTGTCCGTATGGAAACCGCGCTCGGCCTCCATTTGGAGCAGGCTGAGTGCGTCGGCCTCGGGCAGGTCGGGAAGCTCGGTCTGCGTGACGAGCAGCCCGGTGCAGGGCAGGGCGATCAGGCAGAAGCGTTCCCGAACCCCGGCGGCGTCGAGCTGTTCGCGCAGCGCGCGGCCGATGGCGGCGAGATCGGCTCCGGGAGCCTCCGGCGAGGCGGGAAGCTGGAGCGACACCGTGGGGCCCAGTTCGAGCATCCCATTCGTGAGGCGGAGGACGGCTCCTTCCGCGCGGGTGCCGTCGATCGACAGCCCGAGCACGGACTTCGGCTTTCGCCGCTGGCCTCCCCCCAGTTTCAAAAGGTCGATCATGGTGTATTCATGGCCAGGGTCAGGGTGCGAACGCGCTCACCCAGCGCCCAGCCGAGGCGGGTGAGATCCTGTCGATAAATAATCTTTGGCGTTCCATCACTGAGGTCGAAAACAAACTTCACCCGCGCGTAGCCCCGGCCGTTCGGCCCCACCGCGGCCAAATCGGCCGTGTACTGGAAGCTGCGTGTAGTAATGAGATCGCGGCCAGCCAAAGTGGTTACGACAGGATGGTTTCTTCCGAGTGCGGTCACCAGCCAGGCCACGGTCGTCAACGAAGTGGGGTTTTGTTGCCGATAGCTGATCAGAGTCGAAACCGCGCTGTCCACCGATTGTGCGTTCATTCCTGCACCCACGAGCAGTGCGGTGAGCACCTCGCGGCTCGCCGTGTTGATGTTTACCCGCCCGTAGGTGTAGGTGTTCGTCGTGGTCGAAAGATTGGGATAGATGCGAACGAAGTCGTCGGAACTGAGGCCGCTGTTCAGATAGAACCGCAGCAGGCTGGTAAAGGTGGGACTGTTCCGGCCCGTGAATCCGAGCTGCGTGAGAATCTGGCGTCCGCGCGTGGTGCCGAAGGCGGAGGTCAGCATCGATTCGATCTGCGTCCGCGTGTTGACGTTGGTGAGCGAGCTGCCGTCGGAGTGGAAATTGGGTTCGCGGCTGAAGACGGTGGTGGTTTCCAGCAGCCCCGGCGTCGGATCCCGCGAGCCGGTCAGGCTGCGCTCGTCGGTGTCTAGAATGCC
The DNA here is from genome assembly GCA_947454295.1 of Verrucomicrobiota bacterium. GTDB lineage: Bacteria > Verrucomicrobiota > Verrucomicrobiia > Limisphaerales > UBA9464 > CAIVQB01. The sequence continues at coordinate 4,270 of CANGMO010000180.1, forward strand.
GTTCCGGTTGAGGTCGTCGCCGGTCAGGTATTCCAGGGTCAGGCCGTTGACCAGGCGGAGCTCATCTGCTGTCTCAAAAGGCGCGTGCTTGGCCGAATAGCCGAGACTCGTGTAGCCGAGCGACAGGGTGCCGTTGGTGCTGCGCCAGTCGACAATAGCGGCGGCCAGTTCGCTGCTCATGCCCGGCAGCGAGGCGAGGGCGTTGGAGTTGGCGCGGTTAAGATTCAGCTTCGCCCCCTCGTCGGTAAGCCCGAAGACCGGCTCGGTCACGGTGGTGGCGGTGGTGTTGCGGCCGAGGATCCACACCTTGGCCTCGCCGATGGTCAGTGGCTCGCTGAGGTAGAGATTGTTGGTGACCAGCACGCCGTTGGTGACGTAGTTGGCGAGCGCGTAGGCCACGTAGCGTGAGGCTCCCTGAATCGCCTGCTCGGCCGCGAGGTGCGAGGCGCGGTTGGAAGAGGCCCGGAGCTCAAGGCTCATCGTGCCGGCAAAGTAGATGGTTAGGCCGATGAGACCGGCGGTGACCCAGAGCACGATGATGAGCACCGATGCCGAGGGCGACCGGGAGGCGGGACGGGCTGGAGGGGAGCAGCGCATCGTCAGCCTCCCGCCGTTGAGGTGGAGTTGGTGCGGGACTGCGAGTCGACGGGCACTAGCAGTTCCACCGAGTCGGACCGCACCTCGCCCGGTTTGCCCATCTGGATTCGTACCCGCACGGCCACTGGCAGGTTGGTGTTCACCGAGCTGGTGTCGGTGGTGTCCCAGTAGGGCGTCCACTGGGTGCCGTCGAAGCATTCAAACTCAATCCGGGACACGCCCCTCAGCAACAGCTGGTCTTCGACTTCCGGAGTCGAGACAGAGAGGAGGTTGCGGCAGACGCCGCGGTAGAGATCCTGCGAGGTGTTCCCGGCATCGACCGAATTGCGCAGGCCGTAACTGATCCGCTGGATGTCAGCCCACGGTTCCTGCGCCTTGAGAATGCCGGTGCTGGTGTAGAGTTCCAATCCGACTGTCTGGGCGGTGCCGAGGCTGTTGACCGAGCCGGCGCGAAAGCCCCCCGACAGGACGCCGGAGGCCTTGGGCGGAATGGCGCACTGGATGTCCCGCTTGATGGAGTCGAGGGCCAGCTCGAGCGGCGCGGCGGTGTCAACCGCGTCGGACACGCTGTTGCGGAGGCGGAGCGCCGAGAAGAAGGCCGTCTGCGTGACCCCGAGAATAAGCGCCGCCGCACCGATCGAGAGCAGCAGCTCGATCAGCGTGAAGGCGGATCGTTCAGATCGCCTGAAGTTGGCGGCGGATGGGGTCACCGTGAGGAAGTTGCTGTGGAGGACGCGGAAGAGCCCTGGGAGGTGACAAGCGGATTTCCCAAAGTGCTCATTCTGACCGCGGACATCTGTCCCTGAGCTGAAAAACGGACCTCC
>CANGMO010000181.1 GCA_947454295.1 Verrucomicrobiota bacterium
CGGTGCCGAATTCAAAATCAACGTGCTCGTCGGCGATGATCGGGATGCGGCGCTGTTCCTTCGGCACGTCGAGCGGCAGCGCGCGATACACGTGCTTGCCGATGAGATGCTGGTAGCGCGGATCCTTGGGATTCACGGCCACCGCGGTGTCGGCCGGGATCGTCTCCGGACGCGTGGTGGCGATGGTGAGGAAGGTTCCCGGCAGTTCCGCCACTTCCACGCGGAAGTGGTACATGAAGCCCTTCTGATCCTTCATCACCACCTCCTCATCCGACAGTGCGGTGAGCGAGGCGGGGCACCAGTTGACCATCCGCTTGCCGCGGTAGATCTGGCCCTTCTTGTAGAGATCGACAAACACCCGCTGGACGCATGCGGAATACTCCGGGTCCATGGTGAAGCGGGTGCGGCTCCAGTCGCAGGAGGCACCGAGCGCGCGCAGCTGCTTGAGGATGATGCCGCCGTACTTCTCTTTCCATTCCCAGATCTTGGCCACCAGCGCTTCGCGGCCGAGGTCGTCGCGATGCTTGATCTCGCCCGCCTTCTTCAGGGTCTTTTCCACCACGTTCTGCGTGGCGATGCCCGCGTGATCCGTACCGGGAAGCCACAACACCTCCTTGCCATCCATGCGCGCCTTGCGGGCCAGGATGTCCTGGATGGTGTTGTTGAGCACGTGCCCGAGGGTGAGCACGCCGGTCACGTTGGGCGGCGGGATGACGATGGAGTACGCCGGGCGCGTGGGGGATACCCGCGCCGGGTCGGCGGTGAAGCACTCGTGCTTCAGCCAGAAGTCATACCACTTCGATTCGACGGACTGGGGCTCGTAGGCCTTGGACAGATCGCTCATGTACGTCCGTCGACCCTACCGGAAACGCGCCCGCCGGGGCAACAGGACGAACGGCCCATTCCCGACGGGGTGTTTTCAGGGGAAACAGAGGGGTCTAGAGCAGGTGGCCCATGCGTTTGCGCTTGGTGGCGAGGTAGCGGGCATTGTGCTTGTTCGGCTTCACCCGGATGGGCAGCTGCTCCACGATCTTCAATCCGTAGCCCTGCAGGCCAACGATCTTCTTCGGATTGTTGGTGAGGAGCCGGATGGTCTTCAGCCCGAGGTCACAGAGCATCTGGGCGCCCACGCCGTAGTCGCGCAGGTCCATGGGGAAGCCGAGCTTGAGATTCGCCTCCACGGTATCGAGGCCCTTCTCCTGGAGTTTGTAAGCCTGAATCTTGGCCGGCAGCCCGATGCCGCGGCCTTCTTGACGCATGTACAGGATGACGCCACGGCCCTCCTGCTGGATGCGCTGCATGGCGGCGTGCAGCTGCGGGCCGCAATCGCAGCGGCGCGACCCGAAGACATCGCCGGTGAGGCATTCGCTGTGAACGCGGACGAGCACCTTCTCCTTGCCGGAAATCACGCCCTTCGACAGCGCCAGATGATGCGCGCCGTCCAGCTTCGAGCGGTAGAGGTGCAGGTCGAAGTCGCCGTAGTCAGTCGGCATCTTGATGGTTTCGATCCGCTCGACGAGCCGCTCGGAAACGCGGCGATACTCGATCAGGTCGGCGATGGAGCAGATTTTGAGTTTGTGCTCCTTGGCGAACTTCCGCAGGCGCGGGAGTCGGGACATGGTGCCGTCGTCGTTGACGATCTCGGCCAGCACGCCGGCCGGCCGGAGTCCGGCGAGTCGGGCGAGATCGATGGCCGCCTCGGTGTGGCCCGCGCGCCGGAGCACGCCGCCCTCGCGATAACGCAGCGGGAAAATGTGGCCGGGACGGACGAGGTCATCGCGCTTGGTTTTCAGGTCGGCCAGCAGGCGGATGGTCCGGGCGCGATCCGCGGCGGAGATGCCCGTGGTGACGCCTTGGGCCGCGTCGACGGAAATGGTGTAGGCCGTCCGCATGCGCTCCATGTTCTGCTGCGTCATGAGCGGCAGATCGAGGCGGTCGAGGTCCGGTCCCTCCATCGGCACGCAGATCACACCCGAGGTGTGGCGGACCATGAACCCGATGTTCTGGGCGGTGGCCTTTTCGGCCGCGAGGATCAGGTCTCCCTCGTTTTCCCGGTCCGCGTCGTCCACCACGATCACCAGCCTGCCCTTTTTCAGGTCGGCGAGGACGGAGGGAATGTCATCAAACGGCTGTGATTTCACCGCCCGGAAGGTAATCCGTGGCCCAAAGCCCGCCAGTCGAATCCCGAATCCCCGCCTTGCCCACCTTTTCGCTGGGAACCGCGGCCGGGCTCCCGCCAAGGTTTCCGGTCGACCGCATGTCCCCCTCCGAAACCACGCCCCAAGCCACCGCGGTCATCCCGTGGATTGGGGTCGCACGCGCCGGGTTGGAGGCGCGCATGACCGCGGACGGCCTCTCCGCCACGCATGCGCAGACTTTGTTTCGTCTGCTCCATCGCGAGTTGATGCCCGATCCTCTGGCGTCGCCCGATGCCCTCCCTCCTTTGCGTCGCTGGCTGGAGGCCCGAGGCGAAGGCGGCCGGCGCGGCGTGGACGTGGCCTCCGAGATCGCCAGCGCCGACGGACTTACCCGCAAATACCTGCTTCGACTGTCCGACGGGCAGACGATTGAGACCGTGCTGATGGGATTCACCGGGAGACACACCGCCTGCGTCAGCACCCAGGCAGGATGCGCGATGGGCTGCGTCTTCTGCGCCACCGGGCAGATGGGGTTCGTGCGCCATCTGACGGCCGGGGAAATCGTGGCGCAGGTGCACCACGTGCAGTCTGCCCTGCGTGCTGCGGGACAGCGGGATTTGCGCAACCTGGTCCTCATGGGCATGGGGGAACCGCTGAACAATTACGACGCGGTGATGACCGCGCTCGAGATCCTCTGCGACACCTGCGGAGTGAACCTTGGTCCCAGCCGGGTGACGATCAGCACGGTGGGCGTGGTTCCGGGAATCCGACGCATGGCGCGCGAGCGTCGCCCGTATCCGCTCGCGGTGAGCCTGCACGGTTCGACCGACGAGGAACGCTCGGCACTCATTCCAGCGGGCCGGCGCTGGCCGCTGACCGAACTGCTCGATGCGTGTCGCGACTACACGGAATCGACCGGTCATTTGATCTTCGTGGAGTGGACGCTCATTGCGGGTCGCAACGACACGGAAGAGCACGCCACGCGGTTGGGCGCCCTATTGCGAGGCATTCCCTCGCACGTGAACCTGATTCCCTTGAATCCCACGCAGGCTTTTGAAGGCACGGCCACGGCGCGTGACGCGGCGCAAACATTCCAACGGGTGCTTCGCGAGGCCGGCATTCCCAGCACGCTCCGACAGCGTCGGGGCATCGACGTCGCCGCCGGATGCGGCCAATTGCGCTCACAAACCACGACCTCATGAGTTTTACGCCGCCACCCGCCCTCGGTCTGAGCCTCCTGTTCCTTGCCGTGACGGCCATGGTTACCGCCTGTCGCGGACCGGGTTCACACGTCGGGGGATCCAGGTGGCCCCGGGTGGTGGTCACGCAGGACAACACGGTGATCACGCAGTCGTGTGTGGTGGAGATTCCTCCCGGGACGGTGATCGCCGATGCTGATGGCAACGGCGTGATCCAGATCGGGGCCGATGGAATCACCCTTCGGTTTCAACCGGGTTCGGTGCTGCGGGGTGCGGACCCGGCGACGCCGTGGGATCAGTTGAAGGGCATTGGCATCCGTGTGAACGGACATCGGCGCGTGACCATCGAAGGCGCACAGGTGCATGGATTCCACGAGGGGTTGGTGGCCTCCACGTCGGATGGATTGGCCGTCAGCGGCGGCGATTTCTCGGACAACTACCGGCAGCACCTCAAATCCACGCCGGCAGCGGAGGATGGGGCGGACTGGCTGTTTCCCCATCACAACGACGAGCGTCCGTGGCGCGAGGAGTACGGCGGGGCCGTCTGCGTCGAGCGATCGTCGCGGGTGACAATCCACGACGTGCGGGTGCGACGCGGCCAAAATGGCATTGTGCTGGATCGGGTCGATGACTCGGAGGTTTACGACAACGATTGTTCGTTTCTCTCCGGCTGGGGCCTCGCGATGTGGCGCAGCAGCCGCAATACAATTTCCCGGAACGCCTTCGACTTCTGCGTACGGGGCCATTCCGAGGGCATCTACAACCGGGGCCAGGATTCAGCGGGCATTCTCTGCTTCGAGCAGTGCAACGACAACGTGTTCGCCGCGAATTCGGTGACCCACGGTGGCGACGGGTTCTTCGGATTCGCAGGCCAGGAGGCGATTGGCGAAACTTGGATGAACCAGGAGCGTGAACGCCTGCGAAAGGAGACGGGGAAGTCCGAGGTGGATGACCTCATCCATCCGCCCGAGGAACTGGTGCGCCGATTGAGTCCGCTCGGCAGCAACCGGAATCTCTTCTGGCGAAATGATTTTTCGTACGCCTCGGCGCACGGACTCGAGATGACCTTTTCCGAGGCCAATCAGCTGGTGGAAAACCGGTTTGTGGAAAATGGCATCTGCGGGTTCTGGGGTGGGTACTCCTCCGACACGGTCATCGTGGGCAATGAATTCTCCGGCAACGGGGGGATGGCCTATGGGCTGGAGCGCGGGGCCATCAACATGGAACACGCGGCCGGCACGCGCATCTCCGGGAACCAGTTCGTGAACAACAAGGCGGCCATCCATTTATGGTGGAACCAAAGCGGCCTCATGAAGTTCCCCGGCGTGGCAGGCACTGAGCGCGGCGTGACGGACAATGTGATCGTCAGCAATCGCTTTGAGATCAACGAATCGGCGCCGTTTCCCCGGCTGGGACGCGACGAGAAACTGGTGGTGCTTCAGCTCCGGGACCAGGGGCGGGGGCACGTCACGGGAAATCAATTCCACGACAACACGGTGCGACTCACGCATGCCCGGGCGGTGGAGCGGTTGCTGGATCCGGGAACTGAACCGGAGGCGCATGGTGCTTCACCGATCGGGACCGTGCGTGCGCCCCGAGTCCTGGGCACGCGGAGTCCGGTTGGCGCCCGGGCGGCCTGGCGCGGGCGATCCCAGATCGTGATGGATGAGTGGGGTCCGTGGGATCATGAATCGCCGCTGCTCCGCCGCGCTGGTGGCGCCTCCGGTGCGCCCGAGTACGAGCTGTTTGGCACGACCGCCCGCCCGACGTTTCGAGTCCTGGCCGGGACCGTGATTCCGGAGGTGGTAGACGGCACGCCGATGCGCCTGCGCCTCCGTGGCAAATCCGGCCCCAACACCTATCGCATCCAGCTGAATGCCGGGGCGTGGAATTCCGTGGTGAAGGGTTCGTTTCTTCAGGTCGACTGGCGCGTGACCTTCTTCCCGTGGACCCCCGCCACGGATCCACGCGAACATCTTGCCGCGTGGCGGGCGCTGGCGACCGGCCCTGATGCCGTTTCGACCACCCTCTCGAATCTGGATCTGCCCTACGGCATGGGTGGTCCACGCTCGTTGGGCCTCTCGGACGAGATCCGTCAGCGCGGCCCGGGCAACGATCGATTTGGAACCGTGGCCACAGCGCGGGTTCCGCTGCCGGCGGGGCGATGGAAGTTCACGACGCTCAGCGATGACGGCGTTCGGATCCTGGTGAACGCGCGGACCGTTCTGGAGAACTGGGGATGGCACGGTCCCACCACCGACACCGCGACCTTCGATCAGCTGGCGGCCGGCGAGGTGGAGATCCGGGTGGAGCATTTCGAAATCGATGGGTTCTCCACCCTGCGGGTTGA
>CANGMO010000182.1 GCA_947454295.1 Verrucomicrobiota bacterium
AGCGTGTGGGCCACACTGTCATAGGTAACCGTTCCACTGCCGGTTCCCGCAGAGGCGTTTGCCGGAGACTCGGACGGGCCATCGAGGGTGACCTGGTAATTAAAAATCGCCGCCTGGGCGCTGAAGGCAGCCAGCACGGCAACGGAGATGGGGAGGAGGGATTTCATCAGATGGGTTAATGGGAGTCAGTACTGTCCTGCAGATAAAACCGAATTCGACCGCGTGGCGTCAAGTCGCGGAATCCTGCGATCACCGATCCAAAATCGCCTCGGCCGCGGCATTCACGACCCACTTTACCTCAAGATGTGGCTGGTCGTCGTTATTCCAACGGGCGCGCCAGTCGGTGGAATTAGGGTTGATGATGTCCCGGCGGCGTGCGGCTTCGACATGACCATCGGCAAAGACGAGGTCGGTGCGATAGTTGTGCCGATTGGAGGGCCACTGGCTGTGATTCGCGGCGCGATCCACCGGATCCAGGTTGGCGTCAAAGCGGACCCGGCCGCTCATGGTGGGCTTGAGATCGCCGATCGCGATCATGCGCGACGGACTGCGGATCATGTCCTCGGTCACCGGCCCCTTGGAGGCGGGACCATTGACGTCCCCGCCCATACCAAGCTGGGGGACGTTCTGCAGATTTAGTCCCCAGTCGTTATAGCCATAGGAGAAGCGCGATTGTTCGCTCAGAGCGTAGGAGTCGTAGCGTCCGTCGGGTCCGGTGGCTCCAAGCGTCGGATTGACGTTGGTATCCCAGGCACTGCCCAGGGCTGCGGCGGGGCAGCGGAACACCGCCCGGTTGCCACTCAGTTGGGTCAGGAGTCGCGTGGGCCACACGTAGTTGTAGCCAAAGGTCACCGACAGCGTGCCGGGATACTGGCGATACTCGCCGGCGTAGAGGGTGGTCGCGATGCCGAGCTGGCGGAGGTTGTTGAAGCAGGCGGTCTGGAGCGCCTTGGCCCGCGCGCGGGCGAGTCCGGGAAGCAGGATCGCCGCGAGGATGGCGATGATCGCGATGACCACCAGCAGTTCGATCAGCGTGAACCCCCGTCCCTCCCCGTGCGTCGATGCGCGAAGGGCACTGGACGGGGAGTTCATGGAAGAATGCTATCGCCGCCCGCCGCCGCATGCACGCCTCGAGTTTCCAACCGGCAGGGCAAGCCGCCAGGTGGGAAGAATTAAAATGGGGAATGAAAAATAAAAAATGCAGCAGGTAACGCGAAGCTCGCTCTACGGCATTCTTGTTGGGTTGGCGTTTCGTTGCGGAACGGACAATCACGGCGGCGCAGTAGGACCACCCCGCCGCGATCTCCCATCTCCGATCTTCGATCTTCGAATTACCGAAACGCCCGTTCCATCGCGGCCGTGTCGCTGTATTCCACGTACCGAACCAAGCGCCCGTCGCGTACCGTCGCCACAGCGGCGATATCGTTCGTGAACGCGTTTCCGGTGCTGAGAACGCGGCAGCGCTCCCGAAGGAGGACGGTCACCGAGTCTCCAGACGGCAGGTAGGTGTGATCCTCGAAGTGCTCGTAGGCGATGGCACCCACGATCCGCTTCGCGAACTCGAAGATCTCAAGTCCACCGTAGCTCCCCGCCCACGGCAGCATCGAGGCGTCCCCGGGGAAGATCCACTCGCAGTCGGGCGACACGAGGTCGGGGAACGACGAAAGGTCGCCCCGGCGATAGCACTCGTAGAGGTGGCGAAGCAGGGATTCAGGGGTGTGGGGCATGGGGGGAATGCAAAATGAGAAATTGAAAATGCAAAATGAAGGGGAGGCTGCCTGGTCCCTGGTCAGGTGCCGATCAGGCGGGCGGGGGCCGGGACGATCTTGAATTCGCGTTTCACGCGCGGATTCCGCTCCGGCTTGGTGACCTCGAAGGAGGCGCCGCCGTCCGAGTTCAGGACACGAGCCGGCTGAGCCTCGGCGTTGCTCCCCTCGAAGACCTGAAGCCGGATCTGTGCGTTCAACGTGATGGTGGTGTAGAGGAAGGAGCCGTCGGGAAGCGGATGCGTGATGAGGATCATGTCGTCAGGATTCCCCGTGACCTCCGCTTCGACGCGCTGCTGACCAAAGCAGGCCGACACGCGCCAGCGCTCCAGCGCGGTCTCGATCTCGCGGTTGAGATACATGGATTCCAGCGCGTCGTTCTGCCAGGTCCAACCACCGCTGCCAAAGGCCACACTCACCGCCATCGGTGCGTCGTTGGCGTACAGCCGGAAGGCGATCGCCTCCAGGAAGGCGCTGGAATCCTCACGGAAGCGGACGCCATTCGCCCAGCTCCAGGTGCGCAGATTGTGGGTGTTCCAGTAATGACCATCGGTCGCCTCAACGGCATTGGCGCGAATCTCACGGCCATCGACCGTCACCCGTGCGCTGATGGTCCGCTTGCATCCGGTGGAATAGAACCGCGGAAACAGCACCGAATTCCCGGCGCCCTTGAGCCGGTCCACCGGATGCGCACCGGCGGAGGGCATGTCGAAGTCCCAGGTCACCACCCTGCCCCCTTCCTCCACCACGCCCCAGGCGCGGTTCTCCGTTAGCCCGGAAGAGGTGCCGATTTCCAATCGGAAATGTCCCGGGGCGATGCGCACAGCCGACAACGGATAGCGCTGGCGCACCGCGATGTCGTCACCCGACACCTGGTCGCGATACCAGCACCACACTTCGGCGATCTGGGTGCCTTCGGTCGGGCCGTTGAACAGCACGTAGCGAACCACCATGGATCGCTTCGCCGTAGGATCGGTCCAGATGACGTAGTAGGCTTCCGAGAAGCCGGGGACCGAGGCATCAAAGACCGGACGATTGTCGAGGATGACGGGGAGCGATTGCGGTGGGTTGGACGGGGACATGGCTGGGTGTGGTGAAACGTGAGAAGGTTGAAGCGTTGAAGGGTTAAAGAGTTTGAGGCGTGAATCAGCCGATGGAGACTTCGGAAACTCGGCTGGGGCGCGCCGGCGAGGCGGCTTGGGGACATTGATCCGTCGGGGGCAGGAATCCGCGGCCCACGAAGTAGCGGAGATAGCGCATCAGCACGTCGCGCTGCGCCGGACAGCTCTCGCCGCTGGCCCGCACGAGACGCAGCCAGTTGGACTTGTCGGTCCCGGGGAAATAGACCTGCTCCTCGCTCAGCGCGCGGATGAAGTCCACGAACGGGAAAAGCGCATTGGACTTCAGCCGGTCCATGCCCTGAGCCAGCAGCTCGCGCTTCCAAACATCATAGGGCAGCGCACGCATCGGATACCCGGCCTCGCCGAACCACCGGATGTACTCGGCCACCTGCGTGGGCTCGGGGTGGAGCGAATGATAGACGTGATTCAGCGTCCCGGGACGCATCGCGCCGTGGACGATGACCCGCGTGAGGAAGTCGACCGGAATCACCTCCCAGGTGGACTCCAGCAGCGGCATGGCGCCGAGCTGGATGCAGCCCTTGTAGTAGGAGGAGAGGAACTCATCGAGCTTGTGATACTCCCCTGTAATGCCGTTGCCGCCCACCATGCCGGGACGATAGATCGCGGTAGGAATGCCCCGTTCCTTCATGCCCACCCATGCCATGCGATCCGCCACATGCTTGGCCTGCTCGTAGCCGTTCAACAGGCCTTCCACGTGCTGCAACGGCTGATCCTCGAGCACCTGGGTGCCGCGGGCGTAGCCGGTGGACATGATCACGCCAAGGGTGGAGATGAAGTGCAGGTTCGCCACCCGTCGGGGCGAGGCCGTGGCCAGGCGCATCACGTGCTCCATGGCATCCACGTGCGAGGGTTTGAGCCGCTCGTAGGGGAACACGAAGTTCACCCATGCTCCCGAATGGAAGATCGTGTCGGTACGATCGGCGAGTGCCTGGAAGGCTTCGGGCGTCAGGCCGAATCGCGCCTCGGACAATTCGCCGAGCACGAAACCGATCCGATCCGCGAAGGCATCGGACCACAGGCCGTAGCGTTCGAGATTCGACACCACACGGCGCCTCGCCTCCGAGGGGCTGGCGGCGCGCACGAGACAGTCCACCCGACCCGACGACTGGCGCATCAGCTCGGCGAGCAGGAAGGCCCCAAGATATCCGGTGGCGCCGGTGAGGAAGACCTGCCGCATCGCCGGTTCGGAGATTTCGATGGCAGCCGCGGGTCGCCGGACATCCTCGGGCACGCGGCCCTCGTCATCGAGCGAGGTACGGACGGTCGACAGCTTCGGGGTACGTCCCGCCTTCACATCCTCGATGGCCCCGGCGAGGCCGGCCACCGTGACCTCGGTCGCATTGACCAATGAGATGGAGTCGGGTGCTCCGATCTCCCACATACGGGCAAAGCCTTCGGCCGCCTTCAACGAATCGCCGCCGAGATCAAAGAACCCATCGTGGATGCCCACCTTGTCGACCCCGAGGATCTCCGACCAGACAGCGGCGATCTTGCGCTGCCAGGCCGTGCGCGGTGCGACGAACGGGGTGGCCAGATTGCCACGGCTCACGCGATTCCGCGCCCGCATCTCGGCCTGGAACGCCGCCACATTGCCGTGCAACGCCGCGAGGGCCGCGAGTCCCGAAGCCAAGGACGACAACTTGCGCGGACCCGCCTGCGCCGGCGGGGTCGCGCTCGCCGCCGGCTTCTTGCCCCCCTCCTCGGTCACCACCGACGCGTGTTCGGTCCGAGATCCCGCCACCGCCGCATCCACCCGATCCAGCGTCAGTCGAATCTCGCGGGCGCCTCCTTCCAGCAGGGTCCACGGCTGACCGAGGCTTTCGAAGAAATCGCGCACCGGCCGGTTCTTCTCCGAGGCCACAAACTGCAACCGCACCTCGGTCAGCCCGCGCTCCCGTGCCAGGCCGGCGAGGTGCTGCACCATGGTCTGCTCCACGCGCTTGCCGAGAACCCGGCAGCTCATGAGAAAGGTCTCCACCTCGAGGACGCCGGCCCCGCGGTTGGCTCGCGAGACGGTCAGGCCCACCAGCCCGTAGTCGCCGAAGCGATCGCGCACCCGCACGGCGCAGACCTGCGATTCGGGATCCCGCACCAAGGCTTCGATTGCCGCATCGTCGCGGCGGTGGCTGGTGGCGTTGAACTGATTGGTACGCTGCGTGAGCTGGGCCGCCCGGGGCACGTCCTCCGCGGCCACAGGCCGGATGTCGGTGACCACCTGCAGCTGTTCAATGAACGATTCAAAGCTGCGCGACGAGGACCGGACCGCCTCGCGTTGAAGATTCTCCCGATACAGGCGCGTCCGTTCCCGGTCCTCGGCCGTGATGCGTCCGGAATCAAATGCCCAATGCCCCGCGAAGAACTCCGGCAATCGTGCGGCATCATCGGGCGCCTGGATGACCAGCACGTCCGACAAGGCGGAACGCACCTCCTCGCATTCGGCCGGGTTGTCATCAATGAACGCGAAGCTGTCGAGACCGAGCCGGAGTTCCGCGGCAAGGTCCGCGATATTCCGCGATTTCGGCGACCAGTCGATGCGGGCGGACACCACGTGCTCCTGCCGGAGCTTCATTCCGGGGTTCCGTTCGAAGACTTCCCAGACGTCGGCCTCGTTGTTCTTTGAGGCGAGACAGATCAGGCGTCCCTGCTGCTGCTGGTGGATCAGGAACTCCTGGAAGGCCGCGTGCCCCGGGGTGACCTCGACGCCGAGCGCCCCCTCCTCGCCGCAGACGCCGCGCCACAGCGTGTTGTCGCAGTCGACCACCAG
>CANGMO010000183.1 GCA_947454295.1 Verrucomicrobiota bacterium
GTAGATGTCGGGCCCGCCGTAGGTCGACATCAGACGCCAGAAGGGAAGATCCGTGACGTCCTGCATCGGAGCCAGTGCCAGCAATGGCATTCCACCACCGAGCAGTGCGCCCAGCCCGCCGGGGTTCGTGACCGGGGCGGCCTCGGCCTCTGGAATCGAAACGGACATCAGAAGGGCATGTCGTCCGGATCCGCGTCGGCGTCCACGGTGGGATCGGGATCCAATTCCGGTGCCGGGGGGGGCACGGTGTGAGACCCGAAATACGAGGCCGCCGCCGGACGAAGATTCCATTCCTCGACGAGGTCCGCGGAGAACTCCGACAAGAATCGGGACGGACGTTGCAGCGCGTTTCCCGCCCCCTGGGCAAAGCGCAGCAGCGGGTGGCTGAGATACAGCTCATCCTTGGCCCGGGTGAGGGCGACGTAGAAAAGCCGTCGCTCCTCCTCCTCGCCCTCAATCGTGTCCGAGGCGCGCTGGCTTGGAAACAGGCCGTCGCACAGCATGATGACGAACACGACGCCGAACTCGAGTCCCTTTGCCTGATGCACGGTGGAGAGGCGCAGGCGTTCCTCGTCCTCCTCCTGCGCCGCCTCGCTGGCCGCCTCCATCTCCGATTGCAACGCCAGCTGGGCAAGGAAGTCCGCCGTCCCTTGAAACTGGCCGGCGTAGGCAGCCAGCTGCTCGAGATCGTCGAGCCGGTTGGCCGGGTTCTCAAAGGTGGCCTCGACGTAATCTTCGTAGTCAGCCTCCACCACCAGGCGAATCATCCGGCCCGGTTCACGCCGCACCAGGGGTGTCTCGCATTGGGCGATGGTGGCCGTGAACTGGGCCCACGCGGTGACCGATTTCTTCGGCACCGTCTTCACGATGGCGGCGAGCGACGGGGCCACCTGCTGGGGAACATCGACCGGTGGTGCTTCGACCGCTCCGTCCAGATCGGAGACCGGTGAGGGCTCGATCGCCGGGGGAGTGGTCTGGATTCCGGATGCCTCCCGGTGGGCTGCGTAGGCCGTCCACAACTTGTCGGCCCCCTTGGCTCCCACTCCGGGCAGCATGCGCACCAGCCGCCGGAAGGCCAGTTCGTCGGCGCCGTTTGAGACCAGCTTCAAATACGCCGCCACGTCCTTGATGTGCGCCTGTTCGAAGAAGCGAAGGCCGCTGGTGATGGAGAAGGGAATGTGACGCCGCGTCAGCTCCAGCTGAAGTTCCAGGGCATGGAAGTGCGAGCGGTACAGCACGCAGATGTCGCTCAGGCTGCGTCCCTCTTCACGGAGTTCCAGGGCCCGTTGAGCGATGAATGACGCCTGTTCGGAGGCGTCGCCGCAGAGGATCTTCACCGGCTTGGGCCCCGAGGGACGCGCCGCCCGCAGTTCCTTGGGATACTGCTTCGTGTTCGGTCGGATCGCTGCGTTGGCGAGGGCGAGAATCTCCGGTGTGCTGCGGTAGTTCGTCTCGATCTTGTAAACGTGGGCACCCGGATGCCGCTGGGCGAAATCGAGGATGTTGGCGAAGTGGGCACCGCGCCACGAGTAGATGCTCTGGGCATCGTCGCCCACCGCCATGAGATTGTGGGGCGGGGCGGTGAGCAGATCCAGCAGTTCGCCCTGGAGGGAATTGGTGTCCTGGTACTCGTCCACCAGCAGGTGCTGGAAGCGGCGCTGGTACATCTCGCGCAAATCCCCGTGCTCGCGCATCAGGCGCAGCCAGAGCAGCAGCAGATCGTCGAAGTCCATCACGCCGTTGGCCAGCTTCCGGGCGGTGTACCGCCGCTGCAAATCGATCAAGGTGTCCAGCAGGGGCTCCAGACTGGAATGCTGCGAGGCCACCAGGGCGCCGAGTTCCTGGCGCGTGTTGGAGGCCATCGAGAACAGATCGCCCAGCACCTCGGGCTTCGGAAACCGCGTGGCCTTGGTGTCGATGCCCGCCTCGGTGATGCAGTGGCCGAGGAGATCGCGTGCGTCCTCGCGATCCACGATGGAGAAATCCGTGCGATGCCCGAGGCGGTCGGCGTGACGGCGCAGAATGCGGCATCCGATACTGTGAAAGGTCCCTCCCCAGAGTCCCGGGGTCTCACCCCCCAGCAGGTCGCCGACCCGCTGCATCATCTCCCGTGCAGAGCGGTTGGTGAAGGTGAGCAGCAGGATGCGATCGGCGGGCACGCCGTGTTCCAGCAGCCAGGCGACGCGGTAGGTGAGGGTGCGGGTCTTGCCGGCGCCGGCGCCGGCGAGCACGAGACAGGGACCCGCTCCGGCGCTGACCGCCGCCAGCTGCTGAGGGTTCAGCTCACGGTCGTACGCAATGCGCAGCGCCACAGGGGCGGCAGCGGGACGAAGCTGGTACTCGCGCGACACGACCTCCAAGAAAACCGCACCGTGGTGGAAATCCGAACAAAAATCGCGGCAGCTTAGCCGGCGAGACCGGAACTGCCCCGGGATTCGAGGCGCCGCAGGTTGGCCTCGATGGCTTCGAGGTACGGGTGGATCCGTCGGCCGTCCCGTTCGACTTCCAGGTGGCGATGGAGCCCGAGGAATTCGCCGTTCAATTTTGGGAGCACGTAGTTCCGCCAGAAACCTGGGGTCTTGGCGATGAGATCTGCCGCGGACTCAAAACCAACGCCGTCTCGAGCCCCACCCGAGAAGTCCGCCGCCTCCTGGAACTCCGCGTACAGGATGGGCAGTTTGTCCGGATAATCCGTCGCCGCCATCTGGCCCACCAAATCTGCGGTGCCCAGAGCGAAGCCGCACACCCGCTCGGCCTCGGAGGCAAAGGGGATTCGCGAAGCCGCCGCGCCGAGGCCGGTGCAGCGAATCATGTTCTGGACCGCGGAAATGTCCGTCGCGCTGTAGCCGCGCCGCTCCAGCTGCACGGCCGCGAAATCGCAGGATCGCTGGACGTGGGTGAAGGTGTACTTGGCGCCGGTTCCCGCGGTGTCGTCACGGTATTTGAGATAGCCGGTGTCGTGGATCAGGATGGCCATGATGGCCAGTTCAAATTCCCGTGCGGACAGCACCGGCGCCACGGACTCCAGTCCCCGGTGGTGCAGCAGGGTGGCCAGGGCAAGCGTGCCCTGAAGGGTGTGCTCCAAGTCGTGATACCGGGCATCTATCGGCAGAAACTCGGCGTCTCGACCCAGAAAAATGGATTCCACCCAGGCGAATTGGGCCGGGATGATCCCGGAATCCCGGCCTGGGAACAGCTGCTGCTGAGCCTCGACCACCCGGCGTTCCACCGCGCGCGTATCTTGTGTGTTCACCGAGAGGAGCACAGGAGACACCCTAGCCAAAAAAGGAGGAGTCCTGCACGCCCTTTTCCGGTGGTCGGAGCGAATACCCAGCTTTGGTGTTCGGGCGTTTGCTACTGGGTCGCTGGCCGTCGGGTTGCCGACTCCAGTCGGTCCAGCAATTGCCCGGCAACGGGCTGTTCGGGACGCGCCTCGCGCAAGGATTCCAGCAGCCGGCGGGTCCCCTCGGGATCGGATTGACTGCGCACCATGGCCCGGGTCAACAGATGCGAATAGCCGAGGGTGAAATCTGGGCTCAATCGCGCACTGCGGAGAAACGAGGATTCCGCCCCGGTGCGGTTCCCCAGATCATCCTCGGCGAGTCCGTGAAGAAACGCATCGCGCGAGGCGCGATAGGCCGCCAGACGACGTCCCCATCCGCCACCGGTCTCGGCAACGGGGAACTCACTGCCTTCCCCGGCAAACCGGTCGATGACTTCCAGCAGCAGTGTTCCCGGCCGGTTTGTGGGGGAGGAATCGAGAAAAGGCGCCTGAAACACCACGGACGGGCGGTCGTCGGTGGAGGGCGTGGCGCCGGCGGCAAAGGCCGCGAGGGAACGAGGGCCGGCCAGCCAGCTGCCCCAGACGGACTCGCCTGAAGCCAGTCCGGCGGCCTGAAGCCGCGACCGCATCGGGCCGCCCCGGGGCACGCGGTTGGTGAAGTCCGATTCACGGATTGCCCACGGCCCATTCCTCGCCGCCAAACCGAGCACCGGCGTGTCCAGATTGGGACGCAGCAACCACGCGTGCGTTTCCGGGAATTCTGCGATGAAGGCGCCCACGATGGTCCGCAACACCGCGGTATCCAGCTGGTAGAGCGGCAGCCACTGGACCGCGATACCGCCGGGGGCGAGATGATCGCGCATGGCGGCGAAGTGTTCGCGCGTGTACAGCGCACCGGCACCGTCGCGAGCGGGATGGAACAGGTCGCCGATGATCAGGTCGTAGTGCACCCGACTCTGTCGCAGAAACCGTCGGGCATCCCCGGCCACGCACTGCGAGTCGACGGAGGGCGAGTTGTGCGGGCGAAACCACTCCTGCAACTCGAGGACCTCGGGCAGTAGTTCCACCCCCACGGCCTTCAGTGCTGGATCCACCGCGGTGGCCCCGAGCGAAATGCCCGTTCCCACGCCGAGCAGCAGGGCCTGCTTTGGGGCGGGGTGCCACATCATGGGCAAAAGCATCTGGCGCGCCGCCGCATTGGTCGATGCGGTGCCGCCCATGGTGAACCGGCCCTGGACCGACAGGACCCGGTTTCCGTCGGGTGATTGGGCGACCCCCACGGATTCGGTGGCGCCGTGAATCCAGTTCACCCACCGGGTGCCGGGTGCGGCATCCGGAATCCCCAACGTGGCCGGCATGCCCAGTCCGAGCAGCACCGTGGCGATCCCCACCATCATCGAACGCGTTCGACCCGCGCGACCGCGATGCCAGGCCATCGCCGTTCCATAGCCGGCGGCGAGGAGCCACAGCAGGTGGCGCAGCCCGAGAAATGGAAGGAGGAGGACCCCCATCAGCGGGCCAGCCAGCGCGGCGCCGGCGGTGTTCCACGCCAACGCCGTGCCGGTACCCATTCCGGTTCGACGCGCTTCGGTCAGCAGTCGAACCAGGCAGCTGCCCATGCACAGGCACGGGGGGCCGAGGACGCTGAGGGCAATCAGCGATTCCCTGAGAAACAGGCCGAGCGGGCTGACCGGCAAATGAAGTCGAAGGAACTCCTGCCACTCCCGCACATGGATCAGGGCGTGACCTGCGGTGACGGTGGTCAAGGCCAGCCAGCCGAGCGGTCCGGCGGCGGAATCGGTGGGCCGTGCGCGTTCCAGGGCCGAGCCCATCGCGGTGGCGATCAGGAAGACGCCGAGGAGCGCCGCATGGGTGTATACGGTGCCTTCCAAAACTGGCGCGAGCGCCCGATTCGCGGCGATCTCAAGGCCAATCCCGAGGCCTCCGGTTACCATTAATTGCAGGCGTATCGGCCAGCTGCCAGGGGTTGCCGCCGTCGCAGCGGGCGCATCCCACGTGGCGTCCGGCACCGATCGCCACAGCAGCGCGGCCGCCAGAACATGGCACAAGGCGCAGGCCATCACGGCGGTCCGCAGACCGAACTGAGGCTGGACCCAGAGCACGGTGACCCAGGTGCCCAAAACGCCGCCGGCCGTGTTCGCCGCGTACAGCAGCGCCAGTCCGCGACCCGAATCCGCCGACCTGCCGTGCAGGCCACGCAGCAGGGCGGGAACCGTGGCACCCATCGGAACCGTCGCCGGCAGCAACAACAGGAAGACCGCGGGAAGGGTGACAAGGAACTGCGCGACTCCGGTGGTGTTGGCGGGGAGAAGTCCGGCCACCCATCCCGCGATGGGGCCGAGGACGACCA
>CANGMO010000184.1 GCA_947454295.1 Verrucomicrobiota bacterium
ACAACGACGTGGTCCTGGGAACCGGTCAGCTGGACTGGTCGGCGATCCTCAAGACGGCGCGTGAGACCGGCGTGAAGTGGTATTTCATCGAGGATGAAGCCGCGACCGCTCCCACTCAGATTCCCGAGAGTTTGAAGTACCTCGAGAACGTTCGCTGGTAAGCCGCTGAATTCCGAATCTATCCACGCGGGGATCCGGTCCATCCGGGTTCCCGCGTTTTCGTTTCAACCCGGAAGCGCGTTTCGTTGCCAGGCACGGGAACTCCCGGAAGGATTCCCCAATGATCGCTCCTGCCGAAGTTTCCCCCCGCCGGTTGCGCCTTTGGCCCGCGGTGGTGGTGCTGCTGGGGGCGGTGGTTGCGATTGCCGTGATCCGCTCCGATGCGGCGAAGACATTCCAGCAACGCAATCTTTCAACGCTGAGCGCTGCGGCCGTCACCCTGGGCGTGCTGCTCCTGTGGTGGCTCCTCGGCTCCGGGGTCCGTTGGAAGACTCGATTTGTCGGCCTGCTCTGGATCCTGATTCTGCTCGGCGGTGGTGTGGCGATGTTTCGCATTCGCGGAGTGAGCGGCGATCTGGTTCCGATTCTGGAACCTCGCTGGCGTGGCTGGCACCTGGCGGGTCCTGGCCCGGAGTCAGCGTCAGCGCCGAACCCTCCGAAGCCGGCGCCTTCCGCCGCCAGCACGATTGCCTTCCCCCAATACCTCGGACCCACCCGGGACGGACTCCTTCCGCCGCCGTCACGCGCGTGGTCGACGAATTGGACCGCCCGTCCCCCCGAGGTCGTCTGGAAGCATCCGATTGGAGCCGCGTGGAGCGGCTTCGTGATTGCCGAGGGTCGGGCGTGGACTCAGGAGCAGGATGGGGAACAGGAGTTGGTCACCTGCTACGATCTCGCCACGGGCGCCCGCCTGTGGACGCATCGAGATTCGGCCCGATACGCCACGACCATTGCGGGCGAGGGACCGCGCGCGACGCCCACCTTAAATGGCGGACGCGTGGTGACGCTGGGGGCCACGGGAATCCTCAACTGCCTGGATCGGGTCACGGGCGACATCCGCTGGAGCCGGGAGCTGCAAAAGGAACTCAACGCCGGGATGCCGGGATGGGGATTTGCCAGTTCGCCGCTCATTGTGGATGGCCTGGTGATCGTGATCGCCGGCGGATCCAACGACCGTTCAGTTGCCGCCTTTGACCTGGAAACCGGTGCGCTGAAGTGGGCCGGTGGTTCCCATGGGGCGAGCTATAGTTCCGCGTCGATTGCCACCCTGGCGGGCGTCCCTCAGGTGCTTGCCTTCAACTCGAGCCATCTCACGTCCCACAACCCCGCAACCGGCGCTGTGCTGTGGGATCATGCGTTTGGAAACAGCCAGCCGCACGTTGCGATGCCCGTGGTCCTCGGTACGAATCAGGTGCTGATTTCCGCCGGATACGGCATGGGTGCGGAGCTGGTTGACGTGTCACGCCAGGCCAATGGTGGGTTGACCAATCGTTCCGTTTGGCTGTCCAAGAAGCTGAAGGCGAAATTTGCCAACGTGTTTGCGCGTGGGGGATTCGCCTATGGACTGGATGACGGCATCCTGGCCTGCCTGGATCTGCGGGACGGTTCCCAACGCTGGAAGGAAGGGCGCTATGGCCACGGGCAGGGCCTGGTGAGCGGCGAGTGGTATCTGCTGATGGCGGAATCCGGTGAACTGGTGCTTCTCCATCCCACGCCCGACGGGGCGGGGGAGCTCGGGCGTTTCCGGGTGTTCTCCTCCAAGACGTGGAATCCGATCGCGGTCAGCGGCAACCTGGTGCTGGTTCGAAACGACCTGGAGGCTGCCCTGGTGCGGTTGCCTGAAATTCCCTGAACCGAGTTCGGAAGTCCGATCACCCGCTGATCGCGGAGGGACACAGCACCCGGAGTTCGCATGCCGCACAGTCGGGATTTCTGGCAAAGCAGCGCCGCCGCCCGTGCCAGATCAGGCGGTGACTGAACACTGTCCATTCTTCCCTCGGAACAAGCGGCACCAGGGCCGACTCGATCTTCACGGGGTCTGTCGCCGCGGTGAGCTTCAACCGCTGCGAGAGGCGGGCCACATGGGTGTCGACCACGATTCCCTCATTCAGGCCAAAGGCGTTTCCAAGCACGACGTTGGCGGTCTTGCGGCCGACGCCATCCAGCGCGATCAGCGCTTCCAGGGAGCGCGGCACCTCCCCGCCGTGTTGGTCCACGAGGGCGCGGCAGGCGGCCCGGAGATTCCGCGCCTTGCTGCGAAACAGGCCGATGCGCCGGATGTCCTGCTCAAGCACCCCGGGCTCCGCATCGGCGTAGTCCCGCGCCGACCGGTACTTAATAAAGAGGTCGGCCGTCACCCGGTTGACCTGCTTGTCCGTGCACTGGGCGGACAGCACCGTGGCGACCAGCAGTTCGAGTGGGGATGCATACACCAGCTCGCAGTGGGCATCGGGATGCGCCCGGCGCAGTGCGTCCCGGATCCGGTCCGCCCGCGTCTGGCGTGCGGCATTGGTTTCTCGCGGCATCGCGAATCCTTACGACGCCCCGGCCCGGCCGGCAACCGGTCCCGCACCGCCCTTTTTCCGCAACTTCCGCCTTGCGTGCATTCGCAAGTGTAAACTATCGTATCATCACTTCCATGGAAACCGTTCCATCCCAATCACGGCTTTCTTCCCTGCTGGCGTGGTGTGAAGCGGCGGGTGCCTCGGATGTGCATGGACGCGGGGGCTGGCCGTTCCAGATGCGGGTGCATGGCCGCCTGGCCGAGGTGCCCGCCGAGCGGTTTCCAGCCCCGGATGATCTGACGTTGAACTCCTGGTTCCTCGACTGCTTTTCCCCCGGGCTGGTGGCCCGCGTGATTTCGTCGCCCGAGTTGGACGCCAGTTTCCAGCACGGGGCGATCCGCTATCGCGCCAACTTCAGCAAGCAGCGCGGCACTCAGTCCTTTTCGTTCCGGGTGGTGCCGCAGCACCGGCTCGGACTCGGCCCGCTGCAGCTGCCTGAGTCGCTCACCGACCTGGTTCGTGAGCCGCGCGGGCTGATCCTCGTCACCGGCCCGACCGGGCAGGGGAAGAGCACGACCCTGCGTGCCCTCATCCAGCATCTCAACGAGGCCGAGGCGCTCCGCATCATCACCATTGAGGATCCGATCGAGTACCTCTTCACCGATGCCCGATCCCATTTCGAGCAGCGCGAAGTGGGACTCGATACGCGATCCTTTGCCGATGGCATCCGGAACGCGATGCGACAGGATCCGAATGTCATTTTCGTGGGGGAGATCCGGGATCGCGACAGCATCTGGGCGGCGATGCAGGCGGCGGAGACCGGACATCTGGTTCTCACCACGTTGCATGCCGATTCGGTGGCCCAGGCCATCGGCCGCATCCGTGAATTCTATCCGGCCGACGAGCACGCCAACATCAGTTCGCTGCTGGCGCGAAATCTGAACAGCATCATTTGCCAGCGGCTGATTCCAAATCTCGCCGGCACGCGGACTCCGTGCCTCGAGATCATGCGCCGCGATGCAGGCACGTCCCAGGCGATCCTGGAGAACGACCTGCACCGCCTCACCGGAATCATCGAGGCGGCGAATCACGTCGGCATGCATTCCTTCGACCAGTACCTGCAGGAATTGCTGGCGGCCGGGGTGGTTTCCGAGGAGACGGCGCGCGCCTTTGCGGTCAACCGCCACCGGCTGGAACTCGCGCTGCGCGGCATCCACACCCACCAGCCGATCCTGAGTCCCGATTCCAACCGCTGACTCCCATGCTCCTGATCCTGCGCATCGTGTTCACCGGTCTGTTTGTTGGAATGCTCGCGCACGCCGCCGCGGCAGCCCATGCCAACGAGGCCAATGATCTTGGAAATGCCGGGAATTTCGCTGCGGCGGTGGTTCTGGGAATTGCCGCGTCGGCGACCTGGGCGCCGGTGCTTGGCGAAGCGGTGGCGGGTCCCATGACGGGAACGCTCACGGATGGATCGGTCTCCCAGGACACCACAAGGCTGATTCGCTGGACGCGTCGGCTCGAGCTCCGGGGCTGGCGTCGGACGGTGGTGTTTCTGGCATTCATTGAGGGCGTCCGGCATCCGCTTTTGCCGGCGGCGTTTATCATCGGCATGAACAACGCCCGTCCCGGCACCTGGTTGGAACGCGTCTTCAGCCTCGAAGTGTATCGCTTCAACAACGTGGCCAACTGCGTGCGTGCCCACGACATTCTCAAGCTGCGGCACGACATCGATCCCGGCCTGCATCGCGAGCCCGAGGTCAATCTGAGCATCCGGGCTCATCTCCGTGAGCCGCGTCCCGAGCCGGCAATTCTTCCCGTGCCGGATGCGGCGCCGCCACCGCCACTGCAGCGGAACGCGCGGATCCGTCTTTTTGCCACGGCGTTCTCCGGTGCGCCGGATGCAGAGCTATCCGGGCCTCAGGCGCCGAAGCCACCGGAAGAGACCCAACCTCCATCCTGAGACCCCATGTTCGTGTTTCTCAATCGGGTGATGAAGGCGCTGGTGATCGGTCTATGGATCGCCGCCGGGGCATGGGTTTGGAGCCAGCGCGAAGTCGGGCGTCCGTTGCTGGACTACTATCAGGTCTGGCACGATTGCGGCTACCAGGAGCCGCCGCCCCTGCCTCGGATTGAGGGAACGGTGGAACGGGTTCTGGCGCCTTCCACGATGGTATTCCGCGATACGGGTGGCGCTCTCTTTACCGTGGGGCTGATCGGCTGGGTCGGACCGGATCCGACGAAGACGCCGCCCAAGGTCATGAAGTCGTGGTCGACCTCCATGGTGGAGGTGTTGAGCCCGCGGCTGGTCGGCCAGCCGGCGCACGTGGGATATACCCAATTGCAGACCAACTGGGTTGGTTACCCGGCAAAGCCCTACCGCACCGGCACCGGGTATCTGTATCTCGGAACGAACTCGGTGAATTTCGCCGCGGAACTGGTGGCAGAGGGGCGAATCGAAATGACACCCCAGGCATTGCAAGTCCTGCCGCTGCGCGAACAGATCGCCTTCCGGGTGGCGGTGCGTCAGGCCGCCGCACGACGGGATGCCACCAATGCGGCGCCTCAGGAAGCGGCCATTCGCCCCGGCGGTCAGCGATTCTAGGCTGCCCGCGCGGGGATGGCGAACGAGAGGGTGGGGGGAGAATGCCGCCGGAATCCAGCGGGTGCCTCAGGCGAAGTCGTACACGACGACCTTCTTGCAGACGCGCTTGAAGACCTTCTCGACGAATTCGATGTGCAGGGGATGGACCTGGTAGTCGTCCTGGGCCTGCTTGCTGGGGAACACCAGGTTCAGGGCCACCTGATACGACTGATCGACCACGGGACGGTGGCTGCCGACCATCTTGCCAGCGTGAAAGGTGAGAACTCCGGGAATGGGCCGCAGGTACTTCTCGCAGCCGGCGAGGAGCTCGTCGGCTGCGGTCGGATTTGCGGGATCGGTCCAGAAAATGACGACGTGAGAGAACATGCGGCGGGAGGTTAGGAGGGGCGTGCCGGGGAATCCAAGCCGAATGCGGAGGCGAAGGAGGTCGCCGACATAAGTTTGGCTGCCCCCTTGAACCCGGGCGGAACACTTCCTACGTTGCGCGCATGACGTTAACCGATTCCCAAAAGGAACTGGCCCG
>CANGMO010000185.1 GCA_947454295.1 Verrucomicrobiota bacterium
AGATTATGCTTCGCAAGCGATTTCACGCACTCGTCCTGGCCTGCCTGGGAGCCGCTCTGTCGGTTCAGGCCCAGGATGCGGCCAACGTCACCACGATCGGTGGCCACAAGGCGCATGCCACCCGCATTCTCGCGCGCATGAATGCGCGGTCGGCTGAGGACGCGGAAGTGGCCCGCCCCGGCGCCAAGGCGATCCTTGAGCAGGCTGGTTTGGTGATTGATACCGAGTTCAGCCTCGTTCCCGGTCTTCTGATCGTCGACGAGCCGAAATCCAAGGTTGGTGCCGCGGCATTTGTCTCCCCCGAGACCCGGGCTCAGACCCTCGCGCAGCGCATCCAGTTCCTCAAGGATTCCGGCCAGTTCGCGTATGCGGAACCGGACTATCAGGTGAAGGCGCTGCTGGCGCCGAATGACCTTCGCTTCCAGGATGGTACCCTCTGGGGCCTTCAGAATAACGGTCAGGATGGTGGTGTGTCAGGCGTGGATATCAATGCCGTTAAGGCGTGGGATGTCACCACAGGAACCAATACGGTCCTCATCGCGGTCATCGACACCGGCATTCGCTACACCCATCGCGATTTGGTCGCAAACGTGTGGAACAACCCGGGGGAAATCCCGGGCAACGGAATTGACGACGACGGAAACGGCTACGTAGACGACGTCCACGGTATCAATGCGATCTCCGGAAGTGGAGATCCGTTTGACGACAACGACCACGGAACGCACGTGTCGGGCACGATCGGTGCCGCGGCCAACAACAACGAGCCGAGCGTTGGCGTGGCCTGGAAGGTGTCGATCATGGGCCTCAAGTTCCTGAATCAGGACGGCTCTGGATTTACCGCTGATGCCATCCGCTGCCTCCAGTACGCGGTTAAGATGAAGGCCAAGGTCTCCAACAACAGTTGGGGTGGTGGATCGGCCGATCAGGCAATGTCCGACGCGCTGACCGCTGCCCGCGCCGCAGGCCACCTGTTTATTGCCGCCGCCGGCAATTCCGCCCTCAATAATGATGTGGATCCGGCCTATCCCGCCTCGTACGGCCTGGACAACATGATTTCCGTCGCCGCAATCGACCGCAAGGGACAGCTCGCCGACTTCTCGAACTACGGACGTCGCAGTGTTCATATCGGTGCGCCGGGTGTGGACATCTTCTCCTCGTTTGCTGGGTCCGATACCGATTATAGCTCAATCTCTGGAACCAGCATGGCAACACCGCACGTCACCGGTGTGGCGGCGCTCGTGCTCGCATCGCACCCGAGCGCGAAGCTCTTCGAGGTTCGCGAACGCATTTTGAACTCGGCGGTTCCTCTAAAGGCCCTTTCGGCAACCACGATTACCGGTGGCCGGGTGGATGCCTACAACGCCGTGAATGGTGATGTCTCCGGCGCACTCCAGCTGGTGGTGGATCCGCCCAGTGGTACACGTCTCCTGGCGGGAGCAAAGATCCCGGTCTTTGCCCGCGTCACGGACATCATCAGCGTCACCAACGCCACGGTGACCGCGACGGTTGACGGCGCCGGATTCACCGCCGCGCAGCTTAAGTTTCTCAACGATGGAAATTCGCCCGACCTTGAAGCGCTGGATGCTGTCTATACCGCCTCCCTCCTTCCGACGAAGGCCGGCAATGTGTCCCTGACCTTCGTCGCCACGGCCCCCGGAAAGACCGGCTTGACGAACGTGGTGACCTACATCGTCGGTGATCGCCCGGCCAATGACCAGTTTGCCCGTCCGATCAAGATTGATGCTTCTGGCGGATCCCTGTCCGACGACAACAGCCTGGCCACCGTCGAGACCGGCGAGCCCAAGCACGCCGGTGCGGCCAGCTCCCGCAGCTCCTTGTGGTACGCGTGGACGCCGAACGATTCCGGTACGGTCCGCATCGATACCTACGGCTCCTCGGCGAGCGTCGCCATCGCGGTGTACACCGGAAGCTCCTACCTGACGCTCAAGCCGGTGGTGTCTGCGGTGCCCGCTGCAAACCGAATTGGAACGGTTCTGACTTTCAATGCCGTGGCTGGAACCACCTATCGGATCGCGACCGCTGCGGTGGGTGATTTCGGTGTCGGATCCTTCAAACTTCGCGTGTTGCCTGGCGCGGTGCCGGACAGTACGGCTCCCACAGCGTTCATCACCTCCCCGGTGTCCGGATTGCTTACCTCCCAGACACAGATTCTGGTTTCTGGAACGGCGTTGGATCCTGACATTTCCGCCTCGGGCGTTCGTGAGGTTAAGCTCACGGTGAATGGTGCATCTGTGAAGATCACCGGCCTCGAATCCTGGACGGCGACCGTCAATCTCGTTCCCGGTGAGAACATCCTTTCGGTGGCTGCCAGCGACTTCGCTGAAAATGCCTCGGTGCCGACCCGCATCACAATTAACCGTCGCACCTTTGCTCCGGACAACGATCGGTTTGCCGGGGCTATCGCACTCACGGGAATCTCGGGCACTGTCACCGGAACCAATTCCGCGGCCAGCAAGGAGAACGGCGAACCGGCCCATGGAAGCAACACCGGTGGAAAGTCCCTCTGGTGGTCCTTCACTGCGCCTGCAGATGGCATCCTCTCGCTGACCACAACCAATTCCACGTTCGATACGCTACTTGGGGTTTACTCCGGCACCAGTGTGGATCAGTTGACGACGCTTGCTTCGAATGACGACGCAGGCATTGGCACCGGTTTCAGTGCTGCGACCGCCGGCGTTCGCTCCGGTCAGACGGTGTACATCGCCGTGGATGGATTCTCCGCGGCCTCCGGATCGATCTCACTGGGATACAGCTTTGCGAGCTCAACGCTCTACACCCTCACCGTGGCTTCCGGAGCCGGCGGGAAGGTGGTTCCGGTGGCGACCGTCTACGCCAGCAATGCTCCGGTGAGCTTGCAGGCAGTGGCCAATCCCTACTACGAGTTCGCTGGGTGGTCAGGGGATCAAACTTCGGACTCCAACCCGCTGACGTTCAATATCACCAAGAACACCTCGGTAACCGCCTCCTTCCGTCCGGTGCCCTATTCTGAGGACTTCGAATCAGGCAACCTGACCAAGCTGGCTTGGGTGACCGGCGGATCGACTCCGTGGACCGTTCAGAACACCACCGCCTCGCACAGCACCTACGCCGCGCAGGCTGGCGCCATCGGGAACTCGCAGACCAGTTCGCTGTCGCTCGCTTCATTCTCGGGCGGCGGGGTTGGTTCCTTCGACCTGAAGGTAAGTTCCGAGCTCGATTGGGATTACTTGGAGTTCTACCTCAACGGAACCCGCTTGCAGCGCTGGTCGGGTGAGGTTGCCTGGACGACCTTCCAGTTCCCGATTCCCGCGGGCAACAACACCTACGAGTGGCGCTACGTGAAGGATTCCGATCACACCGCAGGCTTGGACACGGCCTGGATCGACAACGTCCAGCTCCGCTTCCGCCCGGTGATTGACGCCACGTCCGCCGCGACCATCAAGTTCGTCGGATTCCAGGAAGGGAAAGGACAGCTCTCTGTCACCGGTCAGGTCGGCCAGACTTACAACGTCCAAGTCTCCTCGGACCTGTCCACCTGGTCCACGATCGCCACCAAGGTCAACATCGGTGGAACGTTCGTGATCAGCGACGCCGAAGCCACCAAGGCGGTGCGCTTCTATCGTGCGATTGTCGCTCCCTGAGCGACTTGCCCCCATGCCCGTCCTTGGAATCACCGGGGGCATTGGCATGGGTAAATCGACAGCAGCCGGGATCCTCGTCTCGTTGGGGATCCCGGTCGTCGATACCGATCAACTGGCCCGCGAGGAGACTGCTCCGGGCTCCCCGGCACTCGCGGAAATCCAGGATCAATTGGGATCAGAGTTCTTGGATGCTTCGGGACGACTGGACCGGGCACGCCTTGCCTCGGTGGTGTTTTCGGACCCTAGCCGCCGCCGGATCCTTGAGGGGATTCTCCACCCTCGCATTGCCCGACGCTGGCAGGAGACGACCGCATCGTGGCGGCGCGAGGGAGTCACGGGCGCTGTGGTGATTCCCCTCCTGTTTGAGAAATCCTACGAACCCCAGTTTGAGGTCGTCGTCTGTGTTGCCTGTTCCCAGGAAACACAGCAGCGACGCCTCGAGACTCGTGGATGGAGTCCTCGAGAAATTGAAGGACGCAAGGCGGCTCAGCTGCCGATCGTTGAGAAAATTGCCCGAAGCCAGGTCATGGTGTGGACCGAAGGTTCGGTGGAATCGCACCGGGACCAATGGAATCGGGTCCTCGGCTCCCGTCGCCAGCGTTTGACTGCCGGTGCTGTTTGAGGGCCAGGCGGAGTGCGCCTACTTGCTTCCGGGCTTGCTGGCCGGGATGGCGGCGAGATCGGGAGGCAATTGATCGGCTGGGAACGCCTCCACCACCAGCTTGATCAGGCTCACCGTCGGTACACCCAGATCGACAGTCCCACCGGAGCGGTCTACCACCATCGCCACGCCGGCCACTGCGCCGCCGTTCTGTTTGACGATATCAATGGTTTCCTGAACCCGGCCGCCCTTGGTGACGACGTCCTCCACGACGAGGCATTTCTCACCGGGTGCGAGTTTGAATCCGCGCCGAAGCACGAGCCGCCCTTCCTCCTTTTCCGCAAAGATGAAGCGCAAGCCCAGCTGACGCGCTACTTCCTGGCCGATGACCAGGCCGCCCATGGCGGGCGAGATGACGGTCACCGCGCCGAGCGGCCGCGTCTTTTCAGCGAGAGCGGCACCGAATCGCTCCACGATCGGCATCTGCTGAAGCGCCAGAGCGCACTGGAAGAACTGCCGGCTGTGGAGCCCACTGCGGAGGACAAAGTGGCCCTCAAGCAAGGCCCCGGTGGAGCGAAACAGATCCAGCGCTTCGGCGGTCGTCATGGCCGGCGAGGCTAAGGTTCGCCGGCCCGCAGACAAGTGCAGAGATTCATAGGATCCATCCCTCCTG
Organism: Verrucomicrobiota bacterium; assembly: GCA_947454295.1. Taxonomy (GTDB): domain Bacteria; phylum Verrucomicrobiota; class Verrucomicrobiia; order Limisphaerales; family UBA9464; genus CAIVQB01. Next base: position 4,916 of record CANGMO010000185.1, read on the forward strand.
CTGGTTTGTGACCAGAGGGAGGGTTGCCCGGAATCTCCGGTTGAACTATTGGCTCGCGAGTCGCGCGCGGAGGCGTTTTCCCTGGAAGCTTCCCTGGTTCAATTTGGAAACGATGCCACGGGCATGCTCGCCGGCGACGTTCACAAAGCTGTGCTTCTCGTGGATTTCAATCTCACCCACGGTGGAAGTTGGCAGACCGGTGTGGCCTTGAATGCAGGTAATGAGGTCGTCCGGGGTGACCTTGTCCTGCTGTCCGAGGGAGACCCAGAGGGTCGTCGTCACCTTCGGCCGATCCGGTTCTGGCTCAGGAGGACGAGGTGCGCTGCGCGGAGGCAGTTCACGACGGGGAGCAGGCGCGGGCGGAGGAACGGATGCCTCGGTTCGACGGGGCGGTGCGGACACTGGGCGCTCCGTCGCGGGAGCCGGAGTCGGCTTGGGGGGCGCCAAGTGGCTAGGCGCCGGGACGGGCGTTGGACGGGCCAGCGGCACTGGCGTGGTTCGGTTGCCCGTCGAGGACTGGATCACCGGCTTGGGTGCCGGGGCGGCCTGCGGTTGCGGCGCTTTGGCCGGCGCCGCGACGGGAGCCGGTGTATGGCTGGGCCGGTTGGATTCGCCCAAATCTTCGAAGTCCGACTGGCTTGATTCTGCGGCGGGAGCCACGGCAGCGGGAGTAGCCTTCGCAGGACGCGGCGCCTGGACGGCTTCCGACG